>CAZKRZ010000101.1:0-5474 GCA_964555325.1 uncultured Muribaculaceae bacterium | reverse complement strand
TTGCTATGCAGCGACACACGGCACGTGTCTGCGTTTCAATCAATGGTTTTGGCGACCAATATAATAGTTCGAACACTCAATGTGACGTAAAGATCTATTCACCCTACGAAAGTATTAAAGTTACTTATTCGGAGGATAGAGTTTCAGCTTTGGGACAAGGTGGTAGAAACGTGCCCGTCACACCTTATAATGGTACCGGTTTGAAACTGACAGATGAGACTAATAATGGTGGTACAGCCATTGCTCTTGTTGCGCCATCTTATGATGAATTTCCAGGTGAGACTTTCATCGATGTCACTGTCAAGATTGATAAAGAGATTATTGAAACCTTACATGTCAGAGGAATCCCGTCATTTCTATGCGGATACAGTTACACGTACAATCTGTTCGTGGGTAAGAACATTGTGAATGTGGAGTCCGTAACCGTCGAGCCTTGGAGCGACCCGATTACCGTAGTAGATGGAGGCATTGCAGAAGAATACGATTTCGAGTAACTCTTTCCTCGCCATCCTTCGGCAACAGCGCCGCAGGATGGCGAACAAATGAAAACTCCCTATAGGGGGGGGCAGTACATCGTCAGCGCGGAAAACCATTCGTTGTCCCGTCCCACAATACGCCAAATTTGGTGGAAAACGGCAAAACGCCTCTGAAAAATTTGGTGGAAAACGGCAAAACGCCTCTGAAAAATTTGGTGGGAATTCCAAAAGCCTTATTTTTGTATCAAAATCAAAGGCTATGGCAGAAGACATTATTCGCTTTAGGAGAAAAATGTATGACACTATGCTCAAATGGAAACAAGAGCGTAATGGTGACACAGCATTGCTTATACAGGGTGCCCGTCGCGTTGGTAAATCCACAATTGCCGAGGAGTTTGCGCGCAATGAGTATAAGTCATACATTTTAATAGACTTTTCAAAAGTCTCTAAAGAAGTAAGCGACCTGTTCAATGACATCTCCGACTTGAATTACATCTTTATCAGGCTGCAATTTATCTTCCAGGTCGAATTGCACGAAAGAGCGTCTGCCATTATATTCGATGAAGTACAATTACAGCCCTTGGCAAGACAAGCAATCAAGCACCTTGTAAAAGACCATCGATACGATTACATAGAAACCGGCTCCTTGATTTCGGTAAGGTCCAAAAGCCAACAAATCATCATCCCGAGCGAAGAGACAAAGGTAAACATGTTCCCTATGGACTACGAAGAGTTCAGATGGGCATTAGGAGATACCGTGAGCATCCCTTTGTTACGCAACGCTTTTGAAAAGAAGACGCCCCTCGGAGATGCCGTCCACAGGAAGTTGATGCGTGATTTCCGTTTGTATATGCTCGTCGGTGGTATGCCACAAGCTGTTGCCGCATATGTTAAGACAAACAACTTTACTGCAGTAGACTTGGCGAAACGGGATATAATCGCATTGTACGAGGAAGATTTCGGCAAGATTGACGCTTCTGGACGTGCCAAGGCTATGTACGATGCAATCCCTGCCCAATTAAGCAGAAACACATCACGCTATCAAGTCGGAAAGGCAATACCGGAGGAAAAGGCAGATAGAGTCATTAATATCATAAAGGACATGGAAGACTCCATGACGACCAACATTGCGTTTCATTCAGACGACCCTAATGTAGGACTGGCATTGACAAAGGATTTGGAGCACTTTAAAATGTATACATCCGATACCGGTCTATTCGTCACTCTCGCATTCAAGGATAGTGATATAATGGAAAACATCATCTACGAGAAGTTGCTCAACGACAAACTGAGTACAAATCTCGGATATGTATATGAGAATATGATTGCCCAAATATTCAGAGCAACCGGCAAAAGTCTATTCTACCATACTATACCTTACGCGAATGGCAAAAAGTATTATGAGATTGATTTTATCATCACGGAAAAGCACAAAATCTCACCGGTCGAGGTTAAGTCATCAGGGTATAAGTCTCACAAATCATTAGACGAGTTCTGCACTAAATTCTCCGAGCGGATAATGAACAAATATGTGATTTATACCAAGGACTACAAACGGGAAAACGGTGTAGATTACATACCTGTCTACATGACAATGTTTTTATAAGCAGAACTTTATTTCCACCCTTTCACCAGAAATACAAAAAGCGGGGCCTGCAGAAACCGGTCCCGCTTTTATGAATACCGTCGCGCACAGGCTATGAAGCCGCCACGAAAGCCTTTATCTCTGAGATGAGTTTCTCCGCACGGACGCCTCTGAGTTCCACAACCCCAGTGATGTCCACATACGCATAATTGGAGAATCCGAACAGTTGGGCATACACAATGCCTGCCTTTGCGCTGTAGAATGTCTCCAGCCTGACAACGCCGCCGGTGCCGGGCTTCTGCAGTTTGAGCGCATCGCCCTTGCCGCCCAGATAATCCGTCAACTGCTCCTTGCACGAAGACGATACGTCGAACGCCGCCTTTACGAGGACCGTATCGTCCCCTACCCTCTTGAACGCCGGCCTGTACAGGACCAGCATCAGCGCGCCGCACACTGCCACAATCAATCCCAGGGCAGCGTTGGCGAAATACAGGCCTACGCCTGCAAGCAGTACTACAACAGATATTGCGAGCCCCTTGGATGTATGGACTCTTTTGAATTTGATTTCCATGATTTTATAAATATTTGAATAAACAATAACACTTCGGGCAACAACTTACCCTTCAATACATTGGAGCGCAATGCCCCATCACACGGCAATTTGACGGCAGGAGCCTGTGCTCCCGCCCCTGCAGGACCGCTATAGCCGCAATCTGCAGAGCCAGTGCAAGTATCCGCCACCGGTCTCGCCGTCAAGGGACGGCAGCGACAACACGGTCAGAAAAGGACGGATATGGTTATTGTCTATCAGTTTCCCGCTCTTAAACATTACAGAGAGGGACTTTGCATGCGAAGAACCGCGCTGCCCGACACCCGGGGCACGCAGTGAACCGCCTGTCACATTGCTCTGCCAGGCAGCGTACAGCCCCGTCAGAGACGCATCTCCCATGACTGTGCCGGCGCGGTCCTGCAAAGGTATGCTGGCACGGAGAGAACCTCCTGAGACCGATGTATCCACGGCAACACCGCCGCAGGCACAACCGCTGTCCTTACGCCCCGAAATATCCCCTGCCGACAGCAGGGAGAGCACGAAGCACAATATGAGCAAAACCCGGTTCACAGGCGGCAAATATACACATATTTCCCAAAGAATCGCATAAAATGCCTACATTCGCGAAAACCCGAAAAGACATGACACGAGGCACACGCATATCTCTCATCATCCTGCTGCTGGCAAGCGCCGGCAATCTGGCATGCATACTCTCCGGCAACGGCGCCGTAAGCGCATTCAAGGCCATTCTCATGCCCTCCCTCGCGATGGCTGTCAGATTTGCCATGCCCGATGGCATGAAAAGGTTGCGCTCCCTGACCATCGCGGCATTGCTGCTGTGCTGGACGGGCGACATGCTGCTGGAGTTCAGCGGTCCGGCGTACTTCATGGCAGGCATGGGCGCATTTATGCTCGGGCATGCATGCTATATCTGCGGCATTGCCGGAGAAACGGGACGGTACAGCGGCGCATCCGACATACGGAGAGCACTCCCCTGCCGTCTCATCATAGCCTTATGCTGTATGGCGGCAGGCTCCGCAGTCTCATTCGGGATATTTCACCGGGAGGGTATAATGGGCATCGGAGTGGCATGCTACGCCGCCGTGCTCCTGGGACACTTCTCCACAGCCTGCCTCGCCGCATTTCGCCGGGCAAAAACGGCTGCACGACACTCCTCTGACAGTCATTCCAATAAAAGAATGCCTGCCAGCCACAAAAAAGGCAGCCACCCCGTAGGATGGCTGCTCATCGGAGCATCAGGAGTGCTGACATTCATATTGTCCGACTCGCTGATTGCTGTCAAGATATTTTCGGGCATAGACTTCGCCGGACGGAGTTTCTGGGTAATGGCGACCTATATCGCCGCCCAGGCCATGATCTGCACCGGCATTGTCAAAGGCTACGCGCAAGATTGACTTATTTGGCCGCGCCCTGCTTTTTGTCCGAGGGGAAAATCACCATAAAGAGCACCAGCAGCACGAGAGCATAAGCGGCAAAGACCAGCCATGCGTTGCTCCATGACGGCTCTGCGGCATTGTACACGAAGTGGTTCACCACCACACCTGCCGCCAGAGTGCCTATCGTAGCACCCAATCCGTTGGACATCAGCATGAAAAGACCCTGCGCACTCGACTGTATATCCTTGTCCGTCTTCTGATTGACAAAGAGGGAGCCGGAGATGTTGAAGAAATCGAATGCCACACCATAGACTATGCAGCTGAGCACAAACATCCATACGCCCGAGCCGGGGTTGCCGACGCCGAAGAGACCGAAGCGGAGCACCCATGCCAGCATGGAAATGCCCATCACTCCCTTGATGCCGAACCTCTTCATAAAGAACGGAATCAGCAGGATGCAGATTGTCTCCGAAAGCTGCGAGATAGAGATGAGTGCATTGGCATTGTTTGCGCCCCATGTGGCTGCGTATGCAGGATTGTCCTTGAAAGAAGTAATGAAAGGATTGGCGTATCCGTTGGTAATCTGCAAGGCAGCTCCCAACAGCATCGAGAACACGAAGAAGAGAGCCATCTCACGGCGCTTGAAGAGGCTGAACGCCTTGAGTCCGAATGCGTCTGCGAGGCTCTGTCCCTTGACACCCTTGCTGACAGGGCAGTTGGGCATGGTGAGGGCATACACGCACATGACAAGACTCATGACACCGGAAACGCAGAACTGCATGTAACTGTTCTGGAACTGCACACCGTTGCCGTCACGCATAAAATTGACAAAGAGCATGGCGCAGAGGAAACCGACCGTACCGAAGACCCTTACCGGCGGATAATCCGTCACCGGATCCATACCGGCCTTTTCCAATGCCTTGTAAGACACCGAATTACCGAGACCGACCGTCGGCATATAGAACGCCACGCTGATCGAATACAGGGTAAAGAGAATGCCGAATGACGGCTCGGGTACTGACGAGCAGTACAGGCCTGCGCCCAGCATGAATACGCCTGCAATCGCATGGCAGAGGGACAATACCTTCTGCGCGGGAATGAACCTGTCGGCGACTATACCTATAAGTGTAGGCATAAAAATGGACACGATGCCCTGCATGGCGAAGAACAGTCCGATTTTGGTACCGAGACCGACTGCAGCGAGATAACTGCCCATGGATGTGAGATATGCTCCCCAGGCACCGAATTCGAGGAAGAGCATGACCACAAGCCTGAGGCGGGTGGAAAAATTGTTCATATCAATTGGTTATTTATCATAAACGCTTCCCCACAGAACTATTCCGCAGTCGGCGCAATCGCAAAAATACAAGTTTTCTCTTTAAAAATAACTATCTTTGATGTCTTCAAATACAGATGAACGAGATATTATGAAGTTTCGAGTCATCGCCAAAGACCCCGGAAGCGCG
>CAZKRZ010000100.1:0-5523 GCA_964555325.1 uncultured Muribaculaceae bacterium | reverse complement strand
GTGCCTATTTGGCGAACTGCGCCTCCATGGCCTTGAGGCGTTCGTCCGCATCCTGCCCATGTGGGATGTAACCGCGTTATACACAGCAAAAAACGGCTGCCCCTCGGCGCGTCCGGGACTGCTGTACGACGCCTCGCGGCTGCATTCGTCCCAAATGGCGGCATTGTCGCGTGTAGTGTTGTAATGGGTCTTATTATTATTGGTACACCAATATCCTGCAGCGCGGAGATATTCCGGGAAGAATATGCCTGCCGGCGTATCGAACGACACGGGATGCAGATCCATTCCGTAGGTAGTGGCGTAGCACCCCGTTATGAGGGAAGACCTCGCCGGCGAACTCTGCGGGGCGTTGGACCACGCATGGCGGAACAGGATACCGTTCGCCGCCAGGCTGTCCGTCACCGGAGTGTGCACATCCGGGTTGCCGTAGCACCCGAATTCGTACGCGCTCGTATCCTCGAAAGTCAGCCACAGGATATTCGGCCTGTCCTCCGTGAAAGCAGGCTCCTGGGCATGGGCACACGGGACCGCCGCTGCGCAGATCGCCGTGCAAAGTTCCATTTTCTTTCTCTTCATGGTCGTTTTTCAAACAAATACTTGCTCATGCAAGTATAAGTCCTTGATTTATACGGCACAATTAAATTTGTCCAAAATCTTTCACTATTGTCCAATAGCACAAAAATCGTCTTTTAAAGACCATACAACGCATTATCTTTGGAACAAAAAACCAACCACATAGATTTATGTCAGACACGAAAAGAAAACTGGCGTGCGCTCTGCTCGCCTGCCTGTCTTGGATGACGGTATCTGCACAGAACGTCACCGTGACCGGTAAAGTCACTGATCCGGACGGACTCGAAGTCATCAGTGCCGGAGTCACCATCAAGAACAAGCCCGGTTCGGGCACAGTAACAGACGCCCAGGGCAATTACTCCATTTCCGCCAAGGCAGAGGATGTATTGGTATTCAGTTGCCTCGGCATGAAGACGGAAGAGGTCGCTGTCAAGGGACGCACCAAGATCGATGTCAGCATGCTGTCAGACGAGAACTGGCTCAACGAGGGCGTCGCCATCGGATACGCGACCGTCAAGAGGAAAGACCTGACCGGTTCCGTGACCTCGATAGGCAGCAAGGAACTATCCAAAGTGCCCGTTAGCGACATTACCCAGGCCCTCGGAGGCCGTATGGCGGGTGTCCAGGTCTCCCAGAACGAGGGTGAGCCCGGCGCTTCCATTTCCATACGCGTACGAGGCGGTATCTCGATTACCCAGAGCAACGAGCCTCTCTATGTCATCGACGGATTCCCGTCAGAGGACGGTCTCAACACCCTCGACCCGTCCGACATCGAGACCATCGACGTGCTCAAGGACGCTTCTGCCACAGCCATTTACGGTGCACGCGGTGCCAACGGTGTCGTCGTGGTCACCACCAAGAGCGGCAGGAACAACTCCAAGGCCACGGTCACATTCGACTCCTATGTCGGCGTGAGGAAACTCGCCCGCAAACTCTCCGTGCTCGACCCCTATGAGTACGCTCTGCTCGACTACGAGCGCAGCCTCTACAGGGAGCAGGTGCTCGGCAACGCCAACGAAATGACCTCTTTTGCCAACAACTACGGCACATTCGAGGATATCGACAAGAACTACAGCGGACGCGCCGGTATCGACTGGCAGGATGAGACTCTCGGCAGGACCGCCGTCACCCAAAACTACAGGGTCGGCGTCAGCGGAGGCTCCGACCGCACCAACTACGCAATGTCCTATTCGTATTTCGACGAGGAGGGCGCAATGGTCTACAGCGGCACGCGCAAGCACAACTTCAGCGCCAGCCTCAAGACCGATGTAAACAAATGGCTCACCGTCAACGGCAGGGTCAATTACGACAACCTCTATGTCTACGGCATGGGTACCTCCGGCGACGGCTCCAGCGGTACCGGCGACAGGTTCAACAAACTGCAGCACATCCTCCAGTACAGGCCCACCAAGGGTATCAAGGGCGATGACTCCGAACTCCTTGAAGCTGAGGATGAACTGATCCAGAACGAGGACGGCAACGTCATGCAGAACCCCCTCCTCTCCGCATCCGAGGAGACCAAGAACCGCGACTACAGGACCCTCTCCGCAAACGGAGGCATACTCGTCAAACTCCCTGTAAAGGGCCTCACATTCCGCTCCACCGTCGGAATGCGTTACCAGAACAGGCGTACCGAAATATTCTACGGCGACCAGTCCGTGATGGCGAAACGCTCGAGCATCAACGGCAACATCCAGTACAACGAGAGCAACAGCTTCAGCACCTCCAATGTCCTCACCTATTCATGGAAGGGTCATGGTCATGACATCACCCTCATGGGCGGACAGGAGTACGTCAGCAAGTGGACACGCTATTTCAAGGGCGCAGCGGACAACTTCCCCAACGATGAAATCGGCCTCGCCGACATGTCCCTCGGTCTGCCGTCCCTCGTGGAGAGCGGCGAGAACTACGACGACAAGCTGCTGTCATTCTTTACCCGTGCAAACTGGTCATTCCGTGACAAATACATCGTCAGCGCATCCCTCCGTGCGGACGGTTCTTCCAAATTCGGAAAGAACAACAAATGGGGCTGGTTCCCTGCCGTTTCCGCCGCATGGCGAATGATAGACGAGCCTTGGGTCCAGGACCTGGGAGTATTCTCCGACCTGAAACTCCGCGCCGGATACGGACTCGCAGGAAACAACCGTATCGGCAGCTACCAGAGCCTCGCCCTGATGTCCTCAGTGACCTATCCTGACGGCAATTCCACACAGTCCGGCTATGTCTCCAGGCAGGTTCCCAACGACAACCTCAAGTGGGAGGCTAACAAGACATTCAACGTAGGTCTCGATATGGGCTTCCTCAACCAGAGGATCACCGTTTCACCGGAATTCTACATCAACAGGAGTTCCAACCTGCTCCTCAACGCCAAGATTCCCAACTCGTCCGGCTACACAAGCATGATGATCAATGCCGGCTCCACCGAGAACAAGGGACTCGACCTCACCATCAACACAGTGAATGTCAGCACCCGCGACTTCTCCTGGACATCAGCCCTGACACTCTCGCACAATGTAAACAAGGTGCTCGAGCTGACCGGTGAGGAGGAGCAGTTCTGGGAGGCAAACTTCGGCTACAACCAGAATACGCACCGCATCGCGGTCGGCGAGGCCCTCGGCCAGTTCTGGGGCTATGTCACAGACGGTCTCTACCAGGTAGACGACTTCAACTGGGACGGCAGCAAATACACCCTCAAGGAGGGAGTGCCCGCCCGCACAGATGTCAGCGCAGAGCCCGGATTCTGGAAATTCAAGAATATCGACGGCAGCGAGGACGGCAAGGTGACCACCCCGATGTCTACGGAGGTTTCAACAACGTATTCACATACAAGAATCTCGACCTCTCCGTGTTCTTTACCTACAGTTTCGGCAACGACGTGCTCAACGCCACCAAACTGACGAACACCAAGACCTGCAAGAAGAACAGGAATGTCCTGTCCGTCGCTGACATGTCCCACCGCTGGACTATCATGGACGAGAACGGAATCATAATCTCCGACCCTGCAGTACTCGCGTCCGTCAATGCCGGCAAGACATTCCCGTCTGTCGCCGACGCGGTGGAGGGCAACTACAACATTCACTCATGGGCGGTAGAGGACGGCTCATACATCAAGCTCAGCAATGTGACATTGGGCTACACATTCCCCCACAGCATTGCCGGCAAGATCGGACTCTCCAAACTCCGCGTCTATGTGACAGGCTCCAACCTGTTCACATTCACCAAGTACAGCGGATATGACCCCGAGGTCTCGACAATGAGCAGCAGCCTCTGCCCCGGCGTGGACTTCGGCGGATACCCCCGCAGCCGTTCTTTCGTGTTCGGCGTGAATGTAGGATTCTAAATCGCATATAAGAAATGAAACATATAAAGACATTTGTGCCGGCCCTCGCAGCGCTTGCCTGCCTGTCATCCCTCGTCATACTATGACAATGACACATATTTCAACACCCCCTCCAAGGCCAAGATGGCGGTCAGCGGAGCGTACGACTGCCTGACCAGGAGCCAGCACTACGGCCAGTTCGAGATGGCGGCGCAGGTGTGCGACGACATGGAGTACCTCAAGGGCAACGACTCTGACAACAAGAGGTACGATATGGCCAACTACCACATCAATGCAGGCAACACCTGGCTGTCTTCGCTCTGGCAATACAAATACTCCGGCATTGACCGCGCCAACCTGGCGATAGACGGTATCGAGAACATGGCAGGATATGCCGAGGATGCGGAACTCCGCAACTATGCGGCACAGGCCCGCTTCCTGAGAGCATTCCTCGCATTCGACCTCGTCAAGGGCTGGGGCGACGTGCCTTTCAAGACCAAATACACCTCCGTCTACGAGGAAACTTTCCTGCCGAGAACCAACAGGGAGGACATCTACGACGTCATCATCGCAGACCTCGACTATGCCAAGGAAAACCTCTATGCCGGCAGCGCATCTACTTCGCCCGAGTGGCCTGTCAAAGCAGCCGCACATGCAATGCTGATGAGGGTATACCTCCAGAGAGCCGGCTACAGCCTGCAGGCTGACGGCAAGATGACCAGGCCCACCGAAGACCTCAGGGAGCAGTATATGAAGGCTGTCGTGGCAGAGTGGGAAGCCATCCAGAACGAGGGCTACCACGGATTCTACGACGGCGGCTACACGGAGTTGTTCAAGAGTTTCTCCGCAATGGAGCCCAACTCCAAGGAGAGCCTCTGGGAGATACCTTTCAACCCTACAGGTACGGCATTCTCCGACAATGACGGATTCTGGGGCACATGGAACGGCCCCGAGGTGGCAGAGCCCAAGGTCAGTTCCACAGAGTGGGGCTCATACATGGGCCGCGCCAACGCATTCTTCCGTATCCTGCCTTGCTGGAAGGGCTTCTTTGAGGACGGTGACGAGCGCAGGGACGTACTCGTCGTGGACTATGCCTACAAATGGGACAAGGACAAGAAAGAGCATTACAAGAACTCCAACGCCAAGAACCCTCACAACTGGTATCCCGGCAAATGGAGACGCGAATGGATGCCCCTCGGATTCAACCACCTCAACGCCACCGGCATCAACTACTGCGTGCTGCGCTATGCCGACGCAGTGCTGATGGCAGCCGAGGCATACAACGAACTCGGAGAGACCGACAAAGCTATCGAACTGATCAACAAGGTCAGGGAGCGCGCCGGCGCAAGCGAGTTCACTCTCGACAAATACGCCTCTCTGTACAAGGCCCCCAAAGTCTATGACCTGCCGTACATCGACGACTCTTCCGAGCAGGGCAAGATCAGGACAGCGCTGTACTGGGAACGCGGATTCGAAATGGGCGGCGAGGGCATGCGCAAATACGACCTCATCCGCTGGAACTGCCTCGGCCCGGCACTCCGTCTCTTCAAGACGAATGTCACCAAGGATTTCCCCAAGGTGGTGAACTATGTCGCCGGAAACTATTTCCAGGATGGCGTCAACGAGCTCTT
>CAZKRZ010000099.1:0-5546 GCA_964555325.1 uncultured Muribaculaceae bacterium | reverse complement strand
GCAGGAGGCCAGGGCGTCGTCACCTCGGGCAACTACCGCAAGTTCTACATCCGTGACGGCCGCAAGTACTCCCACACCATAGACCCGCGCACAGGCTACCCCGTCTCCCACAACCTGCTCAGCGCGACCATAGTCGCGCCCGACGCCACCACAGCCGACGCCGTTGCCACCTGGTGTATGGTCATCGGCCTGGAGGAGTCCGAAGCCCTCCTGCACAGGCTCGGCCTGGAAGGCTACCTCATTTACGCAGCCGAGGACGGCACATTCAAGCATTACAGCACAGCAGGATTCCTCTCCGAGGACGAGTAGCCGCCTGCCGCGCAAAAATTTACAGTTATTCGGAAGAGGTCCATACCTCTTCCGTTTTTTTGATTATCTTTGTCATTCCGCCGTCATTCTGTCCGGACTCCCGATGACAGATCCGGCAGCACCTCATCCGAGCTGCCCGCGGCACATTCTGAATCAAACACTTTACAGATGGAAAGTAACACCAGTACAATCAAGTTGTACTACAACACAGAACTCGAAAAACTCAAGATGCCCGAATATGGCAGGGGCATTCTTGAAATGATAGACAGGCTCAAGAGCATTCCCGACAAGGCAAAGCGCAGCGAGCAGGCCCGCGCCGTGGTCAAGTCCATGGAGATTCTCAACTCGCAGGTGCACCAACAGGACAATTGGGAGCAGAAACTCTGGGACCACCTCTATATGATAGCAGGAGAGGACCTCGACATCGACTCCCCCTACCCTGCACCGGAGCCGTCCTTTATGGAGACGCGTCCGCTGCCAATCCCCACCGGTATGAAGCCCCTCAAGGCAACCCACTACGGACGCAATATCGAGAGCATCATCGAACTGATAGCCTCCGAGCCCGACGGCGAGTCCAAGACTGCGATGATACGCTCCCTCGCGATATACATGAGGCAGCAGTACCTGATATGGAACAAGGACAGCGTCGCTGACGAGACCATCTTCAACGACATAGAGAAGCTCTCCGACTACAGAATCAAGGTCCCCGAAGACATCGTGCTGACCAAGATTTCCACGGGAGCCAACTTCTCCCGTCCCGGCATAGGCATCAAGCCTTCAAACAATGGCAAGAAGCGCAGGAACAACTGGAAAAACAAACGCAAATAATGACCTTCTGGAAAAACTGGGATGACAAGCAGAAAGCGACAGCAATCCGTATCACCGGCATGTGCTTCGCTGTGTTGGCACTATGGGCTCTCGTAGCGTCATTGTCATACCTGTTTACATGGAAGCAGGACCAGAGCCTGCTGAGCATCACGGGAAACATGTCCCCCGACGTACACGGACACAACCAGGGCGGGAAATTCGGTTTCCACCTCGGACATCTGCTCATGTGCCGCTGGTTCGGCATAGGCAGTTTCGCACTGATAGTCATACCGGTAGCCATATCCGTCAGATTGCTCGCACGCAGATGGCGTCATTCCATACTCAGTACCAGTCTCACGGCCTTGACGGGAGCGATGACAGCATCTCTGGTACTGGCATTCCTCGGAGACATTGTCGGAGCCGATACCGTTTTCGGCGGAGGTCTCGGAGGCTACTTCGGCTCATTCATCATAAGTTGGGGACGCAATCTCATAGGCGTCCTGACCACAGGCATAGTCGTAGCCGTAATTGCAGTTTCATGGATCATGTGCTGCGGCGGACGTTTCACGGAGAAACTCACCGAACTGCTGTCGCGCATCCGGAGCAAATCCAAGAAACCTGTCGACACTCCCGCCCCTGAAGCCCCCATAGACCCTATACCGGAGCCCATACCACCCATTGTCCCCCCTGTTGCACCGGAGCCGCCTATACAAAGCCCTGATGAGCCCACAGTTCCTGGCGACGACACCGGCAACGCCCCCGAAGACATAAAAGTACAGCCGGGCCCTGTTATGAACACCAAAATCCACACCCCCCTGCCGCGTTTTGAGCCGCGTCTGGAAGAACTCCCCGACTATCGTTTCCCGACACTCGAACTCCTCGGAGAATACACCTCCAAGAGGCAGGAAGTCACCCGGGAAGAGCTCCAGCGCAACAACAACAAGATACGGACGGCACTCGCCAACTACCGCATCCAGCTCCAGGATATAAAGGCCATCATCGGACCTACCGTCACCTTATATAAATTGTATCCTGCCCCCGGTGTCAAGATTGCAGAAATCAAACGTCTGCAGGAGGACCTAGCCATGTCCCTCAATGCCAAAGGCGTGCGTATCACCACTCTGGAAGACGCCGTAGGCGTAGAGGTCGCCAACGACGTGCCCTCCATCGTGCCCCTGCGCGCCATGCTCAACGATGACGCCTTCCGCAACAGCAAAGCCGAGTTGCCCGTCGCCATCGGATACACAATCACGCAGAAAGTCAAGGTGTTCGACCTCGCCGAGACCCCTCACCTGCTCGTCGCCGGTGCTACGAGACAGGGTAAGTCCGTGGGTCTCAACGCCATCGTGACATCGCTGATATATTCCAAGCATCCTTCCGAACTCAAATTCGTCTTCATTGACCCCAAGATGGTGGAGTTCTCCGCATACGCCGAACTTCTCAACCATTATCTCGCCGTACTGCCAGATGCAGTGGATGAGAGGGACGAGAAACACAACGCCATCGTCAAGAAGCCCAAGGATGCCGAGAAGATATTGAGAAGCCTGTGCATGGAAATGGATGAGAGATATGAACTCCTCTCCAATGCCTGCGTCAACAATATCAAGCTCTACAACGACAAGTACCAGGACCGCAAACTGCTGCCCACCAACGGACACAGATTCCTGCCATACCTGGTGGTGGTCATAGACGAGTATGCCGACCTCACATTGTCCTCCGGAGCAAGCCCCGAGGTCAAGGCCGCGTCCAAGAGCATACAGAACTCCATCATCCGACTCGCGCAGAAAGGCCGTGCCGCCGGAATACATGTCATCCTGGCTACACAGCGACCTTCCGTTGATGTCATCTCGGGTGTCATCAAAGCCAACTTCCCGACACGTATAGCATTCCGCGTAATCTCACGCGTGGACTCCAATACCATTCTCGACTCTCCCGGAGCGGAGAAACTCATCGGCAATGGTGACATGATATACTATTCCGGCGTAGAGAGCGAGCGAATCCAGTGCGCATACATCTCCAACAAGGAGATTAACGAGATTACCGAATACATCGGCCGCCAGCAGGGATACCGCAAGTCCTACAACACTCCTTACTACCTGCCGGATGCGACTCCTGCAGAAGGAGAAGGCGGCGGCATGATTGACATGAAGGACCTCGACGAGAGGTTTGAAGATGCTGCCAGGCTGGTGGTTACCGGCCAGAAGGGCTCCACCTCCGACCTCCAGAGGAAACTCGCAATCGGATATGCCAAGGCCGGACGCATCATGGACCAGCTGGAGGCAGCCGGCATAGTCGGCCCGCAGGAGGGTTCCAAGCCCCGCCAGGTACTCGTCCATGATTTCAACGAACTCGACACTATAATCAAGGCATTCCGCCAGCAATAATGACATTCCGTGCAGAAAAGGCGGTCATAACCGCTGCAGCGACAGTTCTATGCGCGTCTACGGCCTCTGCCGGGGACGCCATAGACCGTTTCGCAGAGAGAGTGTCACAGTCACGCGTCACATTCGGATACAGTTACCGGGTCAAGGGAGACATCCCTCTCAGCGGCAAGGGGAACATCGAATTGCAGGGAGTCTGTTTCAAGATGACTTCCAACGGCGTGGAGATACTCAGCAACGGCAGCACCCGCTGGACCATCGACCGCGAGGCGGCAGAATGCTATATTGAGAATGCCGCCACACAGGAGCGACTCACCGACCCGACATCGTTCTTACAGTCCATAGGTTCTGCATTCATCCGCACTGCGGAACGCGATTCGCACTTCGGGAATGCTAGGACCAGAGCATACGACCTTACACCCGTCTCCAAGGACAGCGGCATAGCCGAATGCACCGTACATTTCAATGCCGCAGAAATTCCCGTCGGAGCGGAAATAACGACAGAAGACGGCACTACGACCGTCTTCTCTATCTCAGGAATGAAATTCCTCAATATGTCTGATTCTGCGGATTTCAACTTCGATACCGGCTCCCTGCCTGCATCGTATGTCGTCACCGACCTGCGCTAATCCTATCTGACGCAGCGTACTGACGCTCCGAAATACTCCTTGCCCGCATATCCTGCCGAGACACCGGACTGGTCTGCATGTATCTGCCTGTAGCAGCCGTTATCCGCATCGAATGCATCCGCCGTCCAGAACAGCGCATACTTGGTAAAACCGAAGAATGCCCAGTCGTCTTCCTTTACTGTAGAATATCCTGCAGGGAGGACTGCCAGCCCGGTACGGTTGTCCACATCGAACTTGGGCTGATACTCCCACATCCTAAACTCGTTGATATATGCCTCAGGCAACATCATCGCACCCGAAAGTCCTTCCAGCACAGCCATCTTATCGGTATAGGTCTTGCCCGTAACCTCGGCTGCAAGCGCTATCCAGTCATTTCCGTCAGGCAGACGCCAACCTGCAGGGCACGCATTCTGAGCCTCCTCCCAGGTATAGAAACGTCCGAGCAGGGCATCCATCACCGGTGCATTGTCAAATGAATTGCCGGCACCGTCCCATTCGAGGTTCTCCGCCATCCAGTCCCTGCCTCCAATGTGCACATATCTGTAATCCTCTCCGTCACGCCCATCCTTGAACGACTTCACCCCTGCGGGGAATGTCCTGCCGGTCAGCGAACCGTTCTCTTCGGCAGGGTCTATGACCATTATGGTACGCGACACCGAAGTCGAAGCGTAACCGTCAGCAAAAGCCTTGAGAGTCAATGTGATATTGCACAGAGTATCAGGAACACTGAATATCATGCTGCCGTCATTTGCAGAAGCGTCCTCGCCCTCGAAGCGGACAGTATCGGATGCAGACCTCAGATCCACCGTCCATACCAGACCGTAGGCTCCTTCGTTCTCATCGTCCGCTGCGCGCCTTATATCACCGCCGGGAACCAGTTCATACACATCCCCTTTGTGCACATAAGACGGTATCTCAAAACTCAGATCGCCACGAAACGAGGAATACGATACCGTATCTTCGTCCTTGTCTTTCTTGCAGGATACTATGCAGAGGCAGAGCGCAGCAAGCGCTGCCATGATGGATATTCCATTGATTTTCATATCTGTTTTCATTCAGAAATTCCAATATTCCGACAAATTGCAAATATCGGCATTTTCACCCTTTTTACAAATACTTTGCCACGCCCTCCAGAGTCTTTGAAGCCCCATTCTCTTCTCCAATACCATTTCACCACATCGACAATCACCTCCTTGCAGCATGAAACTCCGTCATGCCGATTTCACAAAACAAGTTCAGACAGATTCTGACTTTTTTGTATATTGCGATGGTACAACAATATCCAAACATCATGAAAAACAAGACATCACGCATTCTGTTCGCAATGGTCGCCACACTCACGGCGCTGCACCTCGCACCCTGCATATCCCACGCATGCACAGGCATAACACTCAAGGACAAAGACGGCCACACCGTCATG
>CAZKRZ010000098.1:0-5604 GCA_964555325.1 uncultured Muribaculaceae bacterium | reverse complement strand
TGATTTCCCTAATAAAACATACTTTGAAAATGTAGTTCAAGTTGAATTAAAGGTTATTTTATTTGCATCCATATTACCAGTTGTATTGTATTTTTTATTGCCAGATTCTCTTTTATGCCATTTGTTGGTATGTGGGGTATCTGTTTTATCTGCTGCCATATTCGTGTGGTTCATTGATATTACAA
The DNA here is from genome assembly GCA_964555325.1 of uncultured Muribaculaceae bacterium. GTDB lineage: Bacteria > Bacteroidota > Bacteroidia > Bacteroidales > UBA932 > Cryptobacteroides. Next base: position 5,419 of record CAZKRZ010000098.1, on the reverse strand, counting down.
AGACAGAAAGAGAGAAGATTCTTAACGTGTTGTACAATAGAGTGCCGGTACTTAAAAAATATATTAAATGATAAGAATTGCAAATCCAAAAGATTGTTGTGGCTGTACAGCTTGTGCTAGTATATGTCCACATGATGCGATAAAAATGAAGCCTGATGCTCTTGGCTTTCTATACCCATTGAAAGATGAGAGTAAGTGTAATGATTGTGGCGTGTGTGAAAAAGTATGTGCATTTCATTATGATTATAATCGTATAGAATTATTTGATGCCCCTCTTGTGTATGGTGCATATAATAGGAATCCAATGGTAGTAAAGGGAAGTCAGAGTGGAGGCATATTCTTTACAATCGCTAAACACATAATACTGCGCATGGGGGGGGTGGCTTATGGCGCTGTTTTTAAAGGTGTCACCCAAGTCGTTCATGCAAAGGCAACTACTCTGGAAGAACTTTTATTGTTGAGAGGTTCTAAATATGTTCAAAGTGATTTAGGGGAGATTTTTCTTGATGTTGTTAAAGAACTTCGTAGAAGTAAGATAGTTTTGTTTTCGGGAACAGCTTGCCAAATTGCAGGTTTAAGATCATTTATTAAGACGAAAAAAATAAACGACCAAAATCTTATACTTTGCGATATAGTATGTCATGGGGCTCCAGCTCCTAAAATATGGGAAGAAAATGTTAGGTGTTTAGAAAGGAAAAGTGGCAAACATGTTGTAAAAGCGAACTTTAGGGATAAAAGCCTGTTTGGCTGGCATTCGTCTATATCTTCTTTTGAATTAGAAGATGGTAGAGTAATTTCATCAGATCGTTATAATCTGGCTTTCGGACTTGGTTATATCAATAGGAAATCTTGTGATGTCTGCCATTTTTCAAATCTTAAAAGACCTAGCGATATAACATTAGGGGATTTCTGGGGATTAGAATCATTAAATCCATCTTTGGATAATGAAAACAGAGGCGTGTCGTTAATTTTGATAAATAGTGAAAAGGGGAAAAAGGTTTTTGAATCGATACAGAAAGAGATAGTCTTCTTTGAAAGCAATACAATAGATTGCAAGCAGCCTAACCTGGTGGCGCCAACTGTCCCATCTCCATACCGAGATGAGTTTGAGCAAATTTTTCTTTCTAAGGGTTATTATGCTGCCATGCAATCTTTTCCACAGTTGAAAACAAAGAGTAAGACGAGGATATTTATAGAGAAAGTAATATTTAAGATAAATAGAATAATTAAATGAAGATAGGAATTACAACATTCCAAAGAGCTCATAATTTTGGCGCACAGATGCAGATGTATGCGCTATATAACTTTCTTCGTAGCAAAGGACATGATGTATGGATCCTGGATTATCATTGTCCTCCTGTTGAAGATCCTTATGTTAATATGACTTTTTATAAAAATCTTAAGAGGTATTTAAGAAAGAATATTTTTGAGGGAGTGAAAATGCTTCTAGGAGACATAAGGAGTATAATGAAAGGGTATCAGGAATTGAAAATTTCAAGATTCATTGGCTTTACAAACGAGAATTTTCAACTTACAAAGCGTTTTGATAATAATAATGACATGCCGTCTGATTTCGATGTTCTTATTACTGGAAGTGATCAGTTGTGGAATTATCAGATAACCAAGGGTCGGCGAGAAGTTTATTTTCTAGATGATTCATCTGAGTCAAATCAGCACCCAAGACGTATAGCATATGCTGTAAGTGTAGAAAAAGCGTGTTTCCAATATTTGATAGATGATAAGGATTATGTAAAAAAGGTTCTTGGAAAATTTTCGTGGGTGTCTGTTCGGGAGAAAGCGTTAGCTGATATACTGCATGAACAATTCGGTATCTGTGCAGATACAGTTATTGATCCCTCTCTTTTCTTATCAAAGGAAGATTGCCTAAGAATTGCCATTAAGCCTAAAGAGACCAATTTTCTTTGTGTTTATAAAGTAAATCATACCACCTATCTTACTAAATTGGCAGAATTAATAGCTAAAGAGAAAGGGCTTAAAATCGTTTATGTAAATGCTGCGACTGTGGCTTTGGAAAAGGCTGATAGTTATGGTCCTCGAGAGATTCTTGGATTTATATGCTATGCAGATGCTGTTTTGACAAGTAGTTTTCATGGTACTGCATTCTCAATAATCTGCAAGAAGGATTTTTATAGTGCTTATGACGGGGAGTCTTCTCGCGTCCAAAATCTCTTAAATATATTAGGACTGGATGGCAGATTCCTTTCTGCTTATGATGAATACTCTGGATTTGAGAAAGTCATTTACAATGATGAGAGGTTGTGTTCCTATACAAACCATAGTAAAGAATTGCTGCTTAATGTAATTTCTAACATAAGAAAATGACAAAGTGATATGAGAATATTATTTGTTTTATGGTCTGGTGATTTAGGACATGGAGGAGGCAGTGCTGTTGCAGCAAAGAATCTGATAGAATCATTGCTTAAGTATAAGGACATTGATATACATGTGATTTATGGAGTGGGAACAGAGGGCTCGTTAGTTAATTGGCTTGCCGAACAAAAGATATCATTTACAAGCATATCTGGAGTAGACTTCTTTGTATGGCCTAAATGTAGGGGCGTAAAAGACTTTATTAAATATCCAGTTGCTCTTTTAAGAAAATGGATTGATTATGTAATGTCTGTTCATGAAACGAAAAGAATTATCAAACGTTTTAAGCCAGATATAGTACATGTAAACAACAGCGTCCTTTATTTTGGAGTAAAAGCCGCAGATGAGTTGCGAGTGCCCGTCGTATGGCATATACGAGAGTATTCTGACCTTGACTTTGACTTGATTCCCTCCAAACGCTATTTTATGAAGCGAGTTCAAAAACATAATACCATATCTATTACAGCAGACATTTCACATCATTACGGATGTACAAATCCCAAGTGTCACTTTATCGTTTTTGATGGAGTTATGTCGAAACGAGATGTCACATATATAGAACAGAAAGAAGACTATTTTCTTTTTACTGGCGCCGTGACGCACAACAAAGGTCTAACAGATTTAATTAATGCCTTTGTGTTGTACGCGGAGAAAAATTCAAAGGGAGAACTTTGGATTGCAGGACATTGTAATGAAGAGGCTTATTATAATAAACTGCAATCTATACTATCTAAAAAAAAAATCAATGAAAGAGTAAAATTCTTGGGCTACAGAAGCGACAGGTACAAATTAATGCAATATGCTCGTGCTTGTATAGTTCCTTCATTATTTGAAGGTTTTGGCTTCATAACTGTAGAGGCAATGATGAATGGGAGCCTTGTGATAGGAAGGAACTCCTCTGGTACTAAAATGATAATGGAAACTACGGGTAACGCGTGTTTTTTATTTGATAGTTGTGAAGATCTGGCATTAAAAATGGAACAAATTATGAATAAGCCATCCAATGCTTTTACGAATCATATTAGGAGGGTTCAAGCTTTAGCGGCAGAACTGTTCTCTGTTGAGCGCTATGGGGATGATGTGTATGAAGTATATCGCAAAATCATAAAATTGGTTTAATGTCGGTATTGTTATGGAGAATACAGCATTATTATATAAGAATAAGCAAGAGAACCTGTTAGTATATACACTCGTATTTCTTGCTATTTGGGACTTTACATTAGGATTTTTTGCTTATACAGGTGGAGGTTTGGGACCACTGTTTTTAAGTCTTAGAATAGAATTGTTGCTAGACTTATTTGCGTGCGGGTTGCTACTATATCATTCACTGTGTCGTAAGTATTCTTTTAATAAGACCATAGTTAACAAGAATATGGCCATCCTATTCTCCGTTGCCTATTTGTTTTATATAACAAAGAAACTATTGGGATTAAGTTTCATTGGTTTGCTGTTTTCCCCTACGGAGTTAATTATACTATATTTGTTTTTGAGGCTGCGTGATGATTTGAAAGTTAGAATTTTGGATGGATTTATAAGGATAATCGCAGTGATTTTAGCTTTCTCTATAGTTGAGTACATTCTTTATGTGTTTACAGGGCAGCGATATGTTTTATATACTAACCTTCTTTACTTAGGCGTTAGACCTTATGAGCAAACATTATTCAATCTAATGCCAGATAGTAGTTCTTTTGTTATGGGCAATTTCTATAGATTTCAGTCTATTGCGGAAGAACCGGGAGGTGTTGGTGTTTTGTGTTCCTTTCTGCTGTTTGCTACTTATGGGTGCAAAAAGTATCGCTTCCATTATGCCGTTTTTTGGATAGCTGGAATACTGAGTTTTTCTTTAGCGTTTTATGTAATGGCTATTCTTCATTTAATAGCCGTTGCTGTATTTAATAGAAACTATTCTGTTCTATTACTTCTTTTTGTAGTTGTAGGTGTGGCTCTTTATTATTTTAAAGATGTATTTGACATTCTCATTATAGATAGAATCTCAGGACAAGGCATTGATGAGATAGATAATCGAACAGCTGCTAATTTTCAACGAGCATACGATAGATCTTGGCAAGATGGTACGATATGGTTTGGCTATGGTACTGATACTTCTGCGATAGAAACAGATGGAGGTACAGCTGGTGCTAAAAAGATGATATTTCAATATGGTGTCTTTCGAACAATAGCCATCGTTATAGCTTATATATATTGTTATCTGGAATCGATGCCTAAAATGAATCGGAAAAGCAAATGTATGGCCTTAAGTTTTCTACTCGTGTTCTGGATTAATTTTTATCAGCGCCACTATATATTGTCGTTTGCTTATGTTCTGCCCTATTTCGTGATGCCATTATTTATATCATATATAGATAGAATCAATTCTCATAATGAAACCGGTTAGTATATGACAGGAATTGGGGATGTGGCTATGTTGATATTAATGATTGCCATTACGAGCAGCCTTAGAGTTTCGAACTTAAGGCAGTTAAGAGCCACATTAATACCATGATGTGAAATATTAAGACCCGCTACAAAGGTGGTGATTTGTTTTCGATGTTGAGGGAATATTTTGGAAAGATATGATCATTAAAAACAATGAGTATGCTGATATATGTGCTTTGTAAGGTGCAGTTAGTAGCAGAGTGCGTCATCAACACAGGACTCATGGCCACTCATACCAAAACTGATACTTGTCACTGTCTATGGGCAGGACCAATTGGGGATTCAGCGCTACGAATGTCAACATTTTCAATTAGGTAGTATTTGCGGTGGATTGTCTCTTTTTGAGATTGTGAAAGGGAGAGGTAATTCCAACCTCATGACTAGCTACTCGTTACAAGAGCCAAGAACTTGTTCAAATATTGGCTTTAGTATATATTACAGAGCCATCTGAGCCGCTTAAATCATCATTAAATCAATATGGATTTTTATCACGCGTTGGATGAATAGTATAAAGTTTTCAATAGCGATACCCGCGTTTAAAAAACAGTATCTAAATGAGGCTATTAATAGCTGTGTATCTCAAACTTATGAT
>CAZKRZ010000097.1:0-5622 GCA_964555325.1 uncultured Muribaculaceae bacterium | reverse complement strand
GAAGAATACGGCAAAGGAATAGGATTTGATGCAGCGGGGCGCAATGTCGCCGCCGGGCGCCGTTCGGTCCTCGAAAAGGCTGTCCGTAAGGCATTCCCTCCGGAATTTATCAACAGGGTGGACGAAAAAGTATTCTTCAACACCCTGACGCGCGAGGACATGACCAAAATCATAGACATAGAATTGTCCGGACTCAAGGCCCGCGTGAGCGAGGCGGGATACAGCCTCAATGTGACGCCGTCAGCCAAGCGGTTTGTCGCCGATGCCGGGTATGACCCCGTCTATGGGGCGCGTCCTCTGAAGAGAGCCGTTACTCGTTATGTCGAAGATCCTGTTTCCGAATTCATCATTTCCGACCGCATGGGCGGCCGGAAGAATAGGGAAGTCCCCGTGCGGATAAGCCTGGTGCTGTCTCCGGACGGGCAGGATACCCGTGTCAGGCTTCGAAAGCCTTGACTATCTTGCTGACGAGCGGATGGCGGACTATGTCTCCCTCTGAAAATCTTATGGCCTTGACGCCCTTGATGTGCTCGACCAGTTCGACACCGCGCAGCAGGCCGGAATCTTCCTTGCGTGGCAGGTCTACCTGGCTGGCGTCTCCCGTGACGATGAATTTGGCGTCGCTGCCCATTCGTGTCAGGAACATCTTGAGCTGGCCGAGACTGGTGTTCTGTGCCTCATCCAATATGACGCATGCCCTGTCCAGGGTGCGGCCTCGCATGTAGGCGAGAGGGGCTATCTGTATGGTGCCGTCCGCGATGAAGTCCTGTAGTTTCTTCGCAGGAATCATGTCTCCTAAGGCATCGTAGAGGGGCTGGAGATAGGGGTCGAGTTTTTCCTTGAGGTCTCCCGGCAGGAATCCGAGCCTCTCGCCGGCTTCCACTGCCGGCCTGGTGAGTATGATGCGCCTGATTTCTCTGTTCTTTAATGCTCTGACAGCCAATGCTATGGCTATGTATGTCTTGCCGGTGCCGGCAGGGCCGAGAGCGAATATGAGGTCATTCTCAAAGTATGCCTTGACCATCTCCTGCTGTGTGGCGTTGCGTGCTCGGATGGGCTTGCCGTCGTTGCTGTGCACGATGATTGCGTCACCGTTGAGTTTGAATGCCTCTGCGTCAGACTCTCCGTTGAATATGTCCTGCACATCGTAGATTGTCAGGTTCATCTTGCTGCGGCGCAGGGTGATAAGCCTCGCCATGCGCACTTCGAATTCCTCTATCTGACTCGCCTTGCCGTCCAGGATGATGTCTGTTCCCCGTGCGACCACTTTAAGGCCCGGGAAAAAGCTGCAGAACTCCTCCAGTATCTTGTTTCCGGCCCCGTATATCTCGAGCGGATCGGCGATTTCCAGGTGTAATGTTTTCCTCATACGGGCGCAAATATAGGATTTTTTTGTGACGGAATATTGTTTAAATTTGTAGTTTGTACATTAGTCTGGCGATTATGAGAGTGAAATACTTGACAATGGTGGCATTGGCAGCGTCTGCGCTCGCTGTGGCATCCTGCGATTTCCTGCGTGGGGTCGCCGGGCGCCCGACATCCGCGGAACTCGCCGAACTGGCGGAAAATGCACGCCTGCGCGAAAAGGCTCTGGCTGCGGAACGGGATTCGATCGAACGCGTCCGTGCGAGAGAGGCTGATTCCCTTGCCGCCCGCAAGGCGGTGGAAGGCTGCGGATTGCTGATGACAGGGCTTGAACGCCTGGGCAATCTGCCCATAAATGCTCCGTCGTCAAGGTATTCCATAGTCCTCGGAGCGTTTTCCAGTCCCGAGAATGCCGCCAATCTCTCCTCAAAGGTGACGGCGGCGGGATACGAAGTGGAAATGCTTCCGTACCGCAATGGTACGCGCGCAGTGCTGGCAGCCTGCTCGGACGACATAGTCTCTTTCAATGCCGTACTGCAGAAGATATTGGGCGAGCCTTTCTGCCCGCCTGATGTCTGGATACTCTTGAACAATGGACATTGACAATATGGCAAGGCATATCATCTGCACAATGGTCACCGCAGCGGTGACGGCTGTCCTGGCAGCGCTCCCGTCGGCGGCCCAATACAGGACCCCGTCTCTCGCGGATCTCGAAGACAGCGAGACCGTGGCGGCATTCAAGGACCATGTGTCGTATCTTTGTTCTCCCACTCTCGGAGGGCGTGCCGCCGGTTCGGAGGGAGAGATTTCAGCCGCGGCTTATGTCACGGACGTATTCAAGTCGTATAATATCAGCGTGTTGTCTGATGCGGAGGGGGATCTGTTCGGTCTGAAGCAGGAGAACGGGGATACCTTGCGGTCCCGCAATGTCGTGGCATTCATTCCCGGTGCTGACAGGACTCTGAAAGACAAATACATAGTTATCGGAGCGCATCTGGACGGCGTCGGGACCCGCGAGATAACGGTAAACGGCGAGAAAAGGGAGCAGATTTTTCCCGGAGCCAATGCAGGCGCGTCCGGCGTGGCCATGCTGCTCGAACTCGGGCGCAGGCTGTCCACATCGCAGTTGCTGCTCGGCCGCTCCGTCCTGCTGGTCGCATTCGGTGCATCCCAACAGACATTTGCAGGCTCGTGGTATTTTCTTAACCGTTCGTTCGGTGATGTGGCGAATATCGATGCTATGATAGATCTGGAGGCGCTCGGTACGGGCAAGTCCGGATTCTATGCTTACACCATATCCAATCCGGACCTCAATGCCGTGCTGGAATCGGTCAATGCCACATTGCAGCCGGTAAAGCCGCAACTTACATCGGCACAGACATTTCCGTCCGACCAGATGGCGTTCTATGACAAGGAGATTCCCTCGGTGATGTTCACTACGGGGGCATATCCGGAGTTTATGATGCCGTCCGACACCCCGGACATTATCCAATACGACGAGATGGAGAGGGAATTGGAATACATATTCAATTTCACTCTTGCGCTCGGAGTGGCGCCCAAGCCTGTTTTCGATGTGGAGAAGGCTCTGAAAGAACGCAAGTCCGACGATCCTGCCGTAGTCCCGTACTATGAGTGTGACCGCAAGCCGTCATTCCTTGGCAATACCGATCCCAGGGTGTTCCTGACAAAGTGGGTCTACCAGTACCTCAAATATCCGGAAAGCGCAGTGCGTGAGGGTGTTCAGGGACGAGTGCTGGTGGATTTCGTGATAGACGAGAAAGGACGGGTATGCGATGTTAAGGTGCTGCGCAGCGTCGATCCGAGACTGGATGACGAGGCGGTAAGGGTCATCAAGGCTTCGCCAGAATGGAGGCCCGGTATGGTCAAGGGGCGTCCGGTCAGAGCGGAAATGTCCCTCTGGGTGGAATTCAGACTCGAAAAGAAAAACAAAAGATAAATAAAAGCAAGATGGATTACGATTTCAAAAGCATTGAAAGCAAATGGCAGTCCCAGTGGGCTGAACGCGATACATTCAAGACGACAGAGGATTCGTCCAAGCCCAAGTATTATGTCCTGGATATGTTTCCTTATCCTTCGGGAGCGGGCCTGCATGTAGGACATCCGCTGGGATACATCGCCAGCGATATAGTGGCGCGTTACAAGAGGCTTTGCGGCTACAATGTGCTGCATCCCATGGGATATGATGCATTCGGACTGCCTGCAGAGCAGTATGCCATACAGACAGGACAGCATCCCGAGGTGACAACCACGGAGAATGTCGCCCGTTACCGCAGGCAGATGGACAGGATAGGATTTTCCTATGACTGGAGCCGTGAGATCCGTACCTGCGATCCGGAGTATTACAAATGGACGCAGTGGGCATTCATCAAGATGTTCCAGAGCTGGTATGATCCGGATCAGGACAAGGCCCGTCCTATCGAGGAACTGGTCAGCCGTTTCGAGACAGAGGGCTATGACGGCATTTCTCCGGAGGAGTGGAAAGCTATGGACGCCAAGGGCAAATCAGATGTCCTGATGAACTATCGTATTGCCTATCAGGGAGAAACATCTGTGAACTGGTGTCCGCAGCTCGGCACTGTCCTCGCCAATGACGAGGTTAAGGAGGGACTTTCCGTGCGCGGAGGCTATCCCGTCGAGCAGAAGAAGATGACACAGTGGCAGTTGAGGGTGTCGGCATACGCCGGCAGGCTGCTTGACAGTCTGGATTCCCTGGACTGGACGGATTCGCTCAAGGAGATGCAGCGCAACTGGATAGGCAAGTCGGAGGGCACGGAGGTCGTGTTCAAGTGCATCAGCGGCGACAAGGAAAAGGATGTGACCATATTCACCACGCGTGCGGATACCATGTTCGGAGTGACATTCATGGTGCTCGCGCCCGAGTCCGAACTCGTGGACGAGCTGACCACTCCGGAGCAGCGTGAGGCCGTGGACGCATACATACGAGAGGTCAAGAAAAAGACCGAACGCGAGCGTATCTCAGACACAAAGACGGTTACTGGCGTGTTCAGCGGAGCATACGGCATCAATCCCATCAACGGGGAGAAAGTGCCCGTGTGGATTTCCGAATATGTCTTGTCCGGCTATGGCACAGGAGCCATCATGGCAGTCCCGGCGCATGACAGCAGGGATTATGCATTCGCAAAGAAATTCGGTCTGCCCATTATACCTCTTATCGAGGGCTGCGATGTCTCTGAGGCGAGTTTTGATGCCAAGGAGGGAACGATGTGCAATTCGGGCTTTATGAACGGAATGAGCGTCAAGGAGGCTATCGAGGCGGCCAAGGACTATGTCGAGGAGCGCGGAATAGGCCATCGCAAGACCAATTTCCGTCTGAGGGATGCGATATTCTCCCGTCAGAGGTATTGGGGCGAGCCGTTCCCTATATATTATAAGGATGGCATACCGACACCGCTTCCCTTTGAGGAGCTTCCCCTTACTCTGCCGGAAATAGACGAGTTTAAGCCTACCGAGACCGGAGAGCCGCCGCTTGCCAGGGCTAAGGACTGGACCTACAATGGTTATCCGCTGGAGACATGTACCATGCCCGGATTTGCCGGATCGAGTGCGTATTATCTCAGATATATGGATCCCCATGACGGCGATGCGCTCGTCTCGACGGACGCTGACAAGTATTGGCGTGACGTGGACCTCTATATCGGAGGTACGGAGCATGCAACGGGACATCTCATCTATTCCCGTTTCTGGAACAAATTCCTTTTCGACCTCGGATGCGTGTGCGAGGAAGAGCCTTTCCGCAAACTCGTCAACCAAGGCATGATACAGGGCCGCTCCAATTTTGTCTATCGAGTGCAGGGGACGAATACCTTTGTCTCATGCGGTCTCAAGGACGGATACAAGACCACGGAAATCCATGTGGACATCAATATCGTACATAATGACAGGCTCGATATGGAGGCGTTCCGCAAATGGCGTCCCGAGTTTGCAGATGCGGAGTTTATCCTTGAGGGCGGAGAATATGTGTGCGGATGGGCAGTGGAGAAGATGAGCAAGTCCATGTACAATGTCGTTAATCCGGATGATATATGTGACAGTTATGGTGCTGATACTCTGAGGCTTTATGAGATGTTTCTCGGACCTCTCGAGCAGAGCAAGCCTTGGGATACCAAGGGTATTGATGGTGTGCACCGCTTTCTGCGCAAATTCTGGAGGCTGTTCTTTGACGGGGACAAACTCATTGTTACGGACGAAAAGGCTACTGCCGCCGAACTCAAGATA
>CAZKRZ010000096.1:0-5625 GCA_964555325.1 uncultured Muribaculaceae bacterium | reverse complement strand
TTGTTTAATAAAAATGCTTATGAAAAGATTAATCTGCTTTTTCTCGGCACTGCTGACACTCACGATGTCACTGACTGCATTCGCACAGAATGTGGTAGTCAAGGGTGTCGTGACTGATGCTGACAGCAAGGAAGCTATCAGTGGAGTTGTCGTACAACTCGACGGAAGTGTCACAAACTATGCCCTCACCGATGAGGACGGACATTATGAAATCACAGTACCTGCAGACGGTACTCTCGCGGTGAGCTGCCTCGGCTATGTCTCCACAGAGGTCAAGGTCGGCGGCAAGGCGGTCCTCAACATCGCGCTCAAACTGGATTCCGAGGCCCTCGACGGCACGGTCATCATCGGTTACGGCTCCGCCAAGAAGATTGGCAACGTCGTCGGCTCGGTGGCTACCGTCAAGTCCGACATCGTCAAGAACACCCCTTCATCCTCCGCACTGGACAATCTCCAGGGACAGGTTGCAGGTCTCGCCGTCTACAACACAGGCGGTGTCGCGGGTGACAACTCGGTATCCATGACCCTGCACGGTGTCGGCTCTATCGGTTCCAGCAGCACTCCTCTGTATGTCATCGATGGAGTGCCGTCCGCGAGCAGTTCCATCATGTCGATGAACCCCAACGACATTCTCTCCGTGACTGTCCTCAAGGACGCCTCTTCGACATCCATCTACGGATCGCGTGCTGCAAACGGTGTCGTGTTCATCACCACCAAGAGCGGCCAGTACAACGAGAGCGCAAAGGTGACCGTACGCTCGCAGTACGGCGTCTCCACCCTCGCAGACAAGACCCTCTACGAGTCCATGATGACCGGAGACCAACTCAAGGACTTCTGGATCCGCGCCGGTATCCACACTCCTGCCGAAATCCAGGAACTTTACACCGACAAAGGATACACCGCCAATACCAAATGGTACAAGATTATGCAGAGGATGAACACTCCTCAGTACCAGAACGATGTCACCATCGAGGGCGGCGGCAGCAAGGTCGCATACATGGTCAGCGCATCCCAGTACCATCAGGAAGGTACCACCATCGGCAACTACTATGACCGCTATACGGTCCGTTCCAATGTACAGGCGCACCCCAAGGACTGGCTCAAGATCGGCCTCAATCTCAACATCTCCGGCGACGAGTCCCAGATGAATGAAAACTGGGGCAGTTCTTCCGGCGTGGCAAGCTATACAAGTGGCGGCCTGTCATATATGCTGAACCCTCTGTACCCCGCATACGACGAGAACGGAAAACTTTATGAGGTCAAGTTCCCCAACGGAATGTCCAACCCATACACATATATGGATACCTATCCGAGCATCCAGAACCGCTACGGCCTGAACGGCAGCGCGTTTGTAGAACTCGAGCCCATAAAGAACCTCAAGTTCCGCTCACAGATAGGCTCAGACACCAGGTTCTACTTCAATAACATAGAATACATCCCGTCCAGCCCTCTGCGCTCCGGCACCGGAGCCAAGCAGAAAACTGCACAGATGTCATCCGACAATACCATTACCAACACCCTTGAGTACTCTTTCGACATCAACCATGACCACGCGGTCTCGCTGCTCGCAGGTCACGAGGGTATCAGCAACTGGTATGACTACTTCCAGGCGTCATCTTCCGGCCAGACGGACGACCGTCTCCTCCGTCTCGATGACGGTACCGAAAAATCACGCAGCGTAGCGGAGGCAAGCGCGTCCAGCAGATTCCTCTCGTTCTTCGGTCATGCAGACTACAACTACAAGAGCAAATACAATCTTGACTTCTCCGTCCGCCAGGACGCATCCTCCCGTTTCGGAAAAGATGTCCGCAAGGCAACCTTCTGGGCGGCCGGCGCGAGGTGGAACGCCCACAAGGAGAGTTTCGTAAAGGACATCTCCTGGATTGACGAACTCAGCCTCAGGATGAGTTACGGTACACAGGGTAATGCCGCTATCGGCGACTACAGCCACCTCGGCATCATCGGTACTACAACCCAATACAACGGAGGCACATCCTGGGTCATCGCGCAGCCCAGCAACAACGAACTCACCTGGGAGAAACAGGCACTGTTTACAGTAGGTTTCGACGCACGCATATTCAACCGCATCGACATAGAGGCCGAATGGTACAGCCGTAAGACCACAGATATGCTTATGTCCGTGCCCTTCCCTTACACTGCAGGTATCAGCAGTATGACTGCAAATGTCGGCGGTATCAACAACAGGGGTATCGACCTCACCCTCGGAGTGGATATCTACAGGAAACACGGCAACTACCTGCGTTTCAACGCCACATTCAACTATAACAAGGAAACTGTCGGCAAACTCTTCGACGCAGCCTGGGATGAGGAACTTGGGCGCTACCGCTGGGAGAGGCTTGAGTACGGATATGCCCTCGTAGAGGGACAGTCCATCAATTACTACGCCCCTATCTATGCCGGAGTTGACCCCGCAGACGGTGCACCTATGTGGTATGTACCCGGTGATGACCCGGATGTGACCACAAAAGACCCCAACAAGGTCACAAAGGTATTCAACAGCGAGACTCTCAGCCAGAATACCGGCAAGAAAATGAATACTCCTATCCATGGCGGATTCGGCCTGGAGGGCGGATGGAAGATGCTGTCTTTCCGCGCAGACTTCTCATACCGTCTCGGAGCAACGCTGATCAACAACGATGCCATTTACTACGCCAACCCCGCCTCTAACAATAGCTATACAACCCACCAGGAAGTAAGCGACTTCTGGACACCGGAAAACACCGATGCCAAATGGCCTGACTGGTCCAAGGGATATCAAATGCAGTTCGACACCCATGTGTACGAAAATGCAAGTTTCCTCCGACTCAAGAGCCTGCAGGTAGGTGTCGATTTCCCTGTCCAGTACCTGGGCACCAAGGTCTTCGACCATATCAAGTTTACTATCACCGGCCGTAACCTCCTCACATTTACCAAATACACAGGTATCGACCCCGAGGTGGACAGCAACCTTACACGCGGTATCCCCGGCAACACCAAGCAGTACCTGTTCGGACTGGAGTTCGGTTTCTGATACGGCAGTCATCAATAATGATATCTTAATATGAAACGAATGAAAACATCTATACTGAATATCTGCGCACTCGCATTAGGGGCAACCGCCGTCGTATCCTGCGACCTGGACCTCTTCCCCAATGACGGTATCGCATACGACGAAAACGGACAGCTCATACAGAGCGAAGCCAACCTTACTTCGCTGGAAAACGGCATCCTGTCATCATTCCGCTCCTATCAGAACGGCAAGTTTTACATGACAGAGGAGGTGATGCTCGACGGATTCAACGCCACAGCCGACTATGGCAACAATTACGGAGGAGTCCATCAGACCAACTACACCTTCACTTCCAGCGACTACGATGTCGAGGATTTCTGGGCATACCACTACATCGGCATCAAGAACTACAATATCATGATTGCCGCCTGCGACAATGTCCCCGAGGCTCTCGTAGCCAAGGCAAGGGTCGTCAAGGGAGAGGCTTTCTTCTTCCGTGCCGCCTCCTACCTCAACCTGGCACGCCATTTCGGCAAGGCATACTCAGCCTCTACAGCCGCCACAGACCTCTGCGTGCCGCTGGTGCTGGTCTACAAACAGAATGAGAAGCCTGCTCGCGCCACCGTCAAGGACGTCTATGACCAGATCAAGACGGACCTCGACTCCGCCGCTGTGCTGCTCGCATCTGTACCTGGCGCAGTTCGCGCCCAGAAGCCCACTATCGACGCTGTCAATGCTCTCTATGCCAGATACTATCTCGACATCGCTGATTACGCCAATGCCGCCCTCTATGCCCACAAGGTCATAGACACAGACACCTACGCACTCGCGTCCAGCGAAGAGGAAATGACTGCAGAGTATGTCAATGACGAGGGCAAGGAAGCCATCATGCAGATGTTTGTCAGCCTCACCGAGTTTTCCGGCAATGCATTCGACATCTGGACAGGGGCGACAAAGGACGAGAAGCATGGCGAGGTTTTCCGGCCCTACTTCATTCCTTCGAACACGCTCGTAAAGGCGTATGAGGGCACCGACCTCCGTCTCGCCGCATGGTTTGACAACGAGGTCACCGTACAGCTGGCAGGCTCGTACTACACAGGCGACTTCTATACATTCACCAAGTTCCGTGGCAACCCTGCGCTCACTTCGTCACCTATACGCAACGCACGCCAGGCTCCCAAGCCGTTCAAGATTGCCGAGATGTACCTCATCGCGGCAGAGGCAGAGCTCAACACGGATGTCGCCGCTGCCAAGGCTGACCTGAACATCCTGCAGTCCAAGCGCGGTGCCACCTCCACAGAGGCCACAATCGAGAATGTGCGCAACGAGTGGTTCAAGGAGACTGTCGGCGAGGCACTCCGCATGAGTTGCCTCAAGAGATGGGGTATGGGATTCTCCGGACGTCCCGCGCAGCCCAAGGCCGCCATTGTGCTCAACTCCGGCGAGTTCTTTACAGACAAAGTGCTGGCAGCAGACAGCCATTACTTCCAGTGGCCTATCCCCTCTCATGAGATGAAGGTCAACAAGAATCTCGTACAGAACGACGGTTATACCGATTAGTCATTCAAAAAGAGAGTGAAAATGAAAACAATACTCAAATCAATTATAACTGCCGCCGCTGTTGCAGGTCTCGCGGCATGCTCCGATTCAGAATACAAAGTAGTGCCGTTTGCGAGCCTCGACACGCAGGCCGTCACGGTAGATGAGTCCGAGACTGAGACACTTGTAAGCATCCCTGTCCGCGTCTACAACAACAAGACAGGATGCACCGTCTCCTACACCATCACAGACGGCAGTGCTGTCAATGGCGTCAACTTCAAGCCGCTCAATGACTCCGGAGTGCTCAACTTCGAGGCAGGCACGGATTCGCTCGCCATCTCGTTCTACACTACAGGCGCACCCGGCACTTTCACCGGCGACCAGACCTTCTCTGTAAAACTCACAGATGCAAGCGAGGGTGTGACACTTGGCACATTCTCCAAGTGCACTGTCACCATCAAGGATACTGACCATCCGCTCTCCGCCCTGTTCGGCAAGTACACCATGAAGGCTGTTTCATTAAACACCAATGATGGCCTGGGATATTACTCTTGGGATATGAACATGAGCCCCTACGAGGGAGACGTCACCCGTGTATGGATGGATAATGTAGTTATGTTCAGTTTCGCATTAAACAGTTATTCAGGCAACTGCCCCGTTTACGGCGTCGTGTCTGACGACAGGAAGACCATCACCATCCCTCTGCCGCAGAAGACGACAGGCTCTCTCGCGGTCTTCGAGCTGGGCGACGCATGGATTTATGCCCACGAAGGCACCAAGGGCGGATATATCACAGAGGGAACCAATGTGGTATTCACACTGAACGAAAAGGGCGAGTGGGTCACACCCACCGACTTCGGACTCAGCAACCCCGATGTGGTAGATCAGTACTCTGTGCTCTATGCATATTGCGTCAATTTCTCTTCATACAACGCAAAGTATCCGACCTACTTCACAAAGGCAAAATAAAGATACTGCGAGATAACAGCACAAGGGGTCTGACTATAACAGTCAAGCCCCTTTTTTATGTTTCTGAAGGTGAAATACACACAAACCGACAGCTTGAGAATTGCAGT
>CAZKRZ010000095.1:0-5652 GCA_964555325.1 uncultured Muribaculaceae bacterium | reverse complement strand
TCAACGGACGCTCTGTCGTGACAGGCAAGGTCTCCTACCAGCGAGGCACGAGGAGGAATGTCATCTGGAACGAATCCTCGGACTACGAACTGCTCCGGCCCTATGTGCTCGCAGACAGCATCGGAGGCGACCTGCAGAGGGAACAATACGCATTCCGCGGAGGCTGGGCAGCCGTAGTCGGGAATACAAGGCTCGGCATAGAAGGCTCTTACCGCGCCCTGCACGAATACAGGAATGTAGACCCGCGCCCGAGAAACATCAGTTCGGACCTGTATGCCAAGGTATCCGCCGGGCGCGACATCGGGGCTGTCGGTCTCGACCTCGCCTGCGGCTACCGAAAATACAGCCAGAGCGAGAGCGTCGTGTTCCTCAACCAGAAAGGCGCAAACACGAGCATCTTCCACATGACAGGTCTGGGCAGCCATTACAGCCGCTTTGAGGGCACGGGGACTTTCTCCAACACCGGCTATCGCGGAAATGGCTTTGAAGCCGGCCTGCTCGCACACCCCGTCTCCGGAGAATGCTGGATTGCAGGCGCTTCCTGGTCCGGAATCAGCATCTCCAACCACCTCATGTCCCAGAATGAAGCCCCTATCACATCGCTGTTCAGGCAGAATGCCGAAATGTTCGCCGCATTCAAATGGCGCTGCGAGACCTGCAACTTCGGCGTTGCTGGCAGGCTGGAGCACGAACTGCGCCAAGGGGACGAAATCGTGATAGACAACAATGCCACAGGGGTTTACCTCGACCTGCTGTCCCTGCCGCAATACATAGAACGCGTCTACGACGCCGGGATGGACGGATTCATACGCTGGCACAGGCCATGCGGCTCATGGAGCATATCCCCGTCGGCAGCATTTCACAGTTCGTCGGCAGAAATCAGATACCCGGCGCGCGTAATGGAATATATGTCCGTCTCTCCCGGCATGGCATTGGGATATTCCTATGCTGGAGGGCTTTGGCTCGTCCGAGCAGACGCCTCCCTGTCCGCGGACATCAACATAGACAAAAGTCTCAAACTGCCGCTCAAATACACCCAGGACGCATTCCGCAAGGCATACACCCACATGTACGAAAGGCTCACTGACGACTATATCCATGCCGGATTGGGGCTGTTCGCCCAGAGGGCAGTTTCGGACGCTCTGGCAATATTCCTCCGGGCGGAAGCGGCGGTACGGAGTTTTTCTTCCGGGGAGCACAGCATGTCGGTCAGCCTCTCGATAGGCACCTCATTCTAATACATACAATATTGACAAACAATATATTATCCAAACATAACACATTATGAAAAAAGCAGTTTTTGCAATCCTTGCAGTCAGCGGCATAGTGCTCGCAGGCTGCTCCAAAGAAGAAGCCCCTGAGCTCGAACTCGGCTCCGCCGCACTCAATTTCAGCGGTAACGGCGGCAGCCAGACTATCACCGTAGACGCCAACAAAAACTGGACAGCCACCAATGACGGCGCCACATGGTACACTCTCGATGTCACATCCGGCAACGGAGCAGGCACGGTCACAGTGACGGCAGAGCCTTACGGAGGGCTCGAGCCCCGTACATCGGTCGTCACAATCAAATGCGACGGGCTTATTGCCAGCGTGGAGATCAGCCAGAACTGGAAAAAGGCGTCTTCGGGCGAATTCCTGTTCGAAGAGATTTTCTTTGCAGGCAACCTCCTGTCTGACAACAGTTCCGACAGCGGTGATGGTGACCAGTTCTTCCGCATCACCAACAATTCAGACAAGACTCTCTACATCGACGGGCTCTTCATCGCCATCAGCGACCATGACTCGCAGACCTCCAGCGTAGGGGCGTACTATGCCTATCCCGAACTGAAAGACTCTATCAGCATCGGCACTCTCTATCAAATTCCCGGGTCGGGCAACGACTACCCCGTAGCGCCAGGCGAATCCAAGATGCTGGCACTCACAGCCCAGAACTTCAAGGCCGAGAATGGTGCCGGATTTGACCTCAGCAAGGCTGATTTCGAATTCTATGACGAGAATGACTATGTAGAGGACTACGACAATCCCGATGTCCCCAATATGATTAACTGGTTCAAGTCCTCCGTTTCCGTCTCCACCCTGCACAACAGGGGCTACGAGAGTTACGCACTGATACAGATTCCGTCATCCGTGACACAGGAGGCATTCCTCAGCGATTACGCATGGAATGGCACCAAGATATTCTATTTCAAGGAGTATGTCATCCCCAGCGATATACAGAACGCATGGCTCGTCCCCAACGAATGGGTGCTCGACGCGGTGAACTGCGCGGTAGACGAGAATCTCTACACACTCGCATTCAACGCCTCCGTCGATGCCGGATACACCAATGTATCTACCGTAGACAAGGACAATGCCCGTTACGGCAAGAGTGTCCTCCGCAAGAAAGCGAACGGCAGACTCGTGGACAGCAATAATTCCACAAATGATTTTGAAGTGGCTCAGCCTCTCCTCTGACGCACAGCCTCGTAGAGCAGGACTGCCGCGCTGATTCCGGCATTGAGAGAATCACAGACACCTGCCATAGGAATGCGTATGTGCGCATCGGCAGCCATTCGCCATACAGGCGAAAGACCCTCTGACTCAGTGCCTACCACTATCGCGAGAGGTCCTCGCATATCGAAATCGTAATACAATTCAGAATCCTGAAGCTGGGCTGTCAGGATTCTGATTTTTTTCTTTTTAAGGAAATCTATCGCCTCTCCGCTCCCGCAGCATACAGCCGGCACCGAGAACACAGCACCCGTGCTCGCGCGTATGACATTGGGATTGTACAGGTCGGACAATGGGTCGCAGACTATCAGCGCATCGGCGCCGGCCGCATCGGCAGTGCGCAGCACCGCGCCCAGATTGCCGGGTTTCTCCACACTCTCCAGCACCATCACGAGCGGTGCCTCCCCGAGTTCGAGATCTTCCAGCCTGCGGTCACGGCAACGCAACTCGGCTATCATCCCTTCCGTACCGCCACGGTATGCAATCTTGGCATACAGCACCGCCGGCACCTCGACAATATTGCATTCCGGCAGCCATTTCTGCTGCCGGGTACATATTTCAGGGCACAGGAACAGGGTTTCTATCTCGAAACCGTTGGCGACGGCACGCTCCACTTCGCGCACTCCTTCCACAACAAACAGCCCCTCCTCCCGTCTCACACGGGATTTTTCCTGCAGCGCAAGGAGGTGCTTTATCCTGGGGTTCTGCGCCGATGTGACGGTATCCCTGTACACGGCTACTCCGCGGTATCTTCTTTCTTGAGTTTCTTCTCGGGCCTCATCTGAGGGAAGAACAGGACATCCTGGATAGTCGTCTGTCCGGTCATGAACATCGTCAGACGGTCGATTCCCATTCCGAGACCGGAGGTCGGAGGCATACCGTACTCCAGGGCGCGGACGAAATCGTAGTCGATGAACATGGCCTCGTCGTCACCCTTGCTCTTGAGGGCGGCCTGCTCCTCAAACCTCGCCAACTGGTCGATAGGGTCGTTCAACTCCGAGTAGGCGTTGCAAAGTTCCTTGCCGCAGACGAACAGTTCGAAACGCTCCGTCAGGCTCGGGTCCTCGCGATGTCTCTTGGTGAGCGGGGACATTTCCACAGGGTAGTCAGTAATGAATGTCGGCTGTACGAGATGCTTCTCGCAATATTCGCCGAATATGGCGTCTATCAGTTTGCCCTTGCCCATGGACGGGTCTATCTCCACATGCAGGTCATTGCAGGTCTTGCGGAGTTCGTCCTCATCCATGCCCTTGACATCCACGCCTGCATACTCTTTGATGGCATCGAGTATCGGGAGACGCCTGTAGGTGCCGCCGAAATCGATCTCATTGCCGGCGATATTGACCTTGGTCGTACCGTTGACTGTCATGGAGACCTCGCAGAGCATCTTCTCTACAAACTCCATCATCCAGTTGTAGTCCTTGTACGCCACATATATCTCCATGCAGGTAAACTCGGGATTGTGTGTCTTGTCCATTCCCT
The DNA here is from genome assembly GCA_964555325.1 of uncultured Muribaculaceae bacterium. Lineage (GTDB taxonomy): Bacteria > Bacteroidota > Bacteroidia > Bacteroidales > UBA932 > Cryptobacteroides. Next base: position 1,677 of record CAZKRZ010000095.1, on the reverse strand, counting down.
CGTTGCGGAAATCCTTGGCAAACTCATATACTCCGGTGTATCCGCCCACGATGAGCCTCTTGAGATAGAGCTCGTTGGCGATACGCAGATACAGGTCTATATCCAGAGCATTGTGATGTGTGATGAACGGACGCGCGGTCGCACCTCCAGGTATACCCTGCAGAATGGGGGTCTCGACCTCCAGGCAGCCTGCAGCATCGAAATACCTGCGCATCGTGGAGATGATTTTCGACCTCTTGACGAACACCTCGCGCACCTGGGGATTGACGATGAGGTCGACATACCTCTGGCGGTAGCGCAACTCGGGATCGGAGAATGCGTCGAACACCTTGCCGTCCTGCTCCTTGACTACAGGGAGGACACGCAGCGACTTGCTCAAGAGGGTCAGTTCCTTGGCGTGCACGCTGAGCTGGCCGGTCTGGGTATAGAATGCGAATCCCTTGATACCCACGATGTCTCCGATGTCGAGGAGTTTCTTCCAGACCGTGTTGTACATGGTCTTGTCCTCTCCCGGGCAGATCTCGTCGCGCTTGACATATACCTGGATACGTCCTGTCTCATCCTGCAGTTCGGCGAACGATGCCGCGCCCATGATACGGCGGGACATGACGCGTCCGGCGATGCATACTTCCTGGTAATTGCCCTTCTCGGGATCGAAGTTGCCGGTAATCTCTGCGGCGGTCGCATTGACCGGATATAATGCGGCGGGATAAGGCTCGATGCCGAGTTCCCTGAGCTTGGCAAGAGACTCTCTACGCAAAAGCTCCTGCTCGCTGTGTTCGATGTTGCTCATTTTATATACTTATGCAATGGTTTTCAGAGAACTGCAGAAGTAGCATTTTTAATCGTATTTCTGAAATCTTTTGGGTATCTTTGCGAGTATGTCTAAACAGAGCAAATGGGTTCTTAAAGAGCATGCCGACCAAGGGAAAGTTTCACGCCTGTCGGCAGAACTCGGCATAGACCGGGTGCTCGCGGAGCTTCTCGTCATGCGGGGCGTGGAGACATTCGACCAGGCGCGCTCATTCTTCCGTCCCAATCTGAACGACCTGCACGACCCTTTTCTGATGCAGGACATGGATACCGCCGTGGAGAGACTCAGGCGAGCCATAGTCAGCGGAGAGAAGATCCTTGTCTACGGAGATTACGATGTAGACGGCACGACAGCCGTAGCATTGGTATATTCATTCATAAAGAGGTTTTCGGACAATGTGGACTTCTATATCCCGGACAGATACGATGAGGGATACGGAGTCTCCATCAAGGGTATAGACTGGGCGGCGGAGGGAGGATTCTCCCTGCTCATCACGCTCGACTGCGGCATCAAGGCCGTCGAAAGAGTGGACTACGCCGCATCCAAGGGCATAGATGTCATCATCTGCGACCACCATCTCCCCGATCCGGTACTGCCGCACGCCGTGGCGGTGCTCGATCCCAAGAGGGAGGACTGCAAATATCCGTTCGACGACCTGTCCGGCTGCGGAGTAGGATTCAAACTTATACAGGCGTATTCGCAGAGATACGGGATTCCGTTCGAGAGCCTCATTCCCCTGCTCGACCTGATAGTCATGAGCATAGCGTCCGACCTCGTCACAATGGTGGGCGAAAACAGGGTGCTCGCGCATTTCGGACTCAAGCAGCTGAACGAAAATCCCCGCAAGGGCATACAGGCACTTG
>CAZKRZ010000094.1:0-5657 GCA_964555325.1 uncultured Muribaculaceae bacterium | reverse complement strand
GGGGGCGAGAATACGACAAAGGACAATGGCGGCACACAGGAAAATGATACTTCCAAGCATCAAAAAGAGCCAAAGCGCCAAAAGTCCCAGAAGTCCAATCAGATTACATGGAGTTTTTCGAGATTCGGACAGAAAGTCAGGGATACACTCAACAATGTCGATGAAAAAGTCGGCAAATTGTTCGATGACCCAGAGGAAGAGGACGGGCAGGGCTTGCTGTAAAGCATTACCGGCGTATTAAAGGAATTGATCAAACAATCAGAAAATGTCAGACTACACAGATACGACACAGGGACTCAACATCACACCGTGCGACTGGAAACAGGTAGAAAGCTTGATAAAGGTGGTCGGCGTTGGCGGTGCAGGCTGCAACGCGGTCACATACATGCACAACCAGGGCGTGAAAGGGTGCAGTTTCATTGTCTGTAATACCGATGCCCAGGCTTTGGAGCGCAGCAGCGTTCCCGTCAAGATACAGCTCGGCCACGGACGGCTCGGTGCAGGTACCGACCCTCTCAAGGGGCGCAATGCAGCCCTGGAGACCGAAGATAGGATCAAGGAACTCATTCTGGACAACGATACCCAGATGCTGTTTATAACGGCAGGTCTTGGCGGCGGTACAGGCACAGGTGCGGCTCCGGTAATAGCCGAATTAGCCAGGCAGAAAGGCATTCTCACAGTGGCTGTGGTCACAATGCCCTTTTCCAATGAGGGGCCCGAAGCCCTGACAAAGGCGATAGACGGTCTCCGCAGACTGGAGAAACTCGTGGTCAGCCTCATCGTCATTAAGCACGCGAAGCGGTATGACCATTACGGAGACCTCCTTGTCCAGGATGCATTCCCCAAATCGGACGAGGTGCTCGCCACGGCAGTGAGAGGTATCACCGAGATTATCAGCCAGCCCGGATACATCAATGTCGACTTTGAGGACATCAAGACGATGATGCGCAACAGCGGATACGCATTGATGGGATGCGGCAGCGGGACAGGAGAGGACCGTCTCGACCAGGCTGTCAGCGAGGCATTCGATTCTCCCCTACTCAACGAATATGACCTCAAGACCGCCAGGAATGTGCTTGTAAACATCACGACCGGCAAGAATGACCAGGGTCTCAAGATGGAGCAGCTCGCATCTCTCAACGAGAAAATCAAGGAGCATACCGGCAAGGCAAACAATTTCAAGCGCGGACTCGTCTGGGACGAAGACCCGGATTTCGGCGACCAGGTACGCATCACCGCCATTGTCACTGGACTGCAGTACAATGACATCCTGCCTCCCGGAGCAGATCAGGGCAACTACATCTGCATCGACAACGATTTTACATACGACCCATCGGAGTCGCTCGAAGACCCGGACGGCATCAGTCTCGGAGAGAGCACCACAGGACAGGGCGTAATGGTAGGCTCCGGCAAGAGAGCGAATATGAGGACCTTCCATTTTACGGAAGAGACCAAGCCCGTGCTCATACTCAACGACGGGCAGGACAGGAACGCACTGGAGCGCCAGACAGCGTTTGAGAGATCCATGACTAAAAAATAAAACAAAAGATATGGCAAAACGTACGAGAGTGAGATTTGCACCCAGTCCGACCGGGCCTCTCCACATGGGAGGAGTGAGGACTGCACTATACAATTATCTGTATGCCCGTCGCAACGGCGGAGATTTCGTCCTCAGGATTGAGGACACGGACTCCAAGAGGTTCGTCCCCGGAGCGGAGAAATACATTATCGAAGCGCTGCGCTGGTGCGGCATTACCCCCGATGAGGGTGTGGACGCCGAGGGAAATGTGGTGGACACTCCGTCGGAGCGTCATCCGCACGCGCCCTACCGCCAGAGCCAGAGGAGAGGTATCTATCGCGAATACGCCGAGCAGCTCGTGCAGAGCGGCCACGCCTATTACGCATTCGACACCGCGGAGGAACTGGACGCCAGGCGCAAGGAAGCCGAGTCGGAGGGCAAGACATTCATCTACAATCATGAGACTAGGGGCTCGCTGCGCAACTCTCTGACTATAGGAGCAGAAGAGACCGCGAGGCTGCTGGCTGAGACTGACGGATGGACCATACGATTCAAGATGCCGGAGGACAGGGTCGTCAAGATGGATGACCTCATACGCGGCCATGTGGAGGTCAACAGTGGCACTCTGGACGACAAGGTGCTCTGGAAGAGAGCAGACGAACTGCCGACATACCACCTCGCCAACATCGTGGACGACCACCTGATGGAGATAACCGAGGTCATCCGCGGAGAAGAGTGGCTGCCGTCACTGCCTCTGCATTATCTGCTGTATGAGGCATTCGGATGGCAGGACAGCATGCCGAGATTTGCCCATCTCTCTCTGCTGCTCAAGCCCGTAGGCAACGGCAAACTCAGCAAGAGGGACGGCGACAAGATGGGATTCCCCGTATTCCCGCTGCGCTGGGAGAATGCCGAGGGCGAGGTCTCACACGGCTATCGCGAGGACGGATATTTCCCCGAGGCATTCGTAAATATGCTCGCGCTGCTCGGATGGAACCCCGGCACGGAACAGGAACTCTTCACCATGGACGGGCTCATCGAAGCATTCTCCCTCGACAAGGTGCAGAAAGCCGGTGCCAAATTCAATCCCAACAAGGCAAAATGGTTTAACCGCGAATATCTCCGCGCCAAGAGCGATGAGGAACTCGCCACCCTGTTCGAGCCTATCCTCGAGGAACACGGAATACATGCAGACCACGCCTATGTCACACGCGTGGCCGCTCTCATCAAAGAGAGGGCGACATTCGTCAAGGATTTCTGGGACATCGCCCCCTATCTCTTCGTCGCCCCCGAGACTTACGACGAGAAGGACAGCGCCAACTTCTGGAAACCGGAGAACAGCGCCCCCGTATCGGAGATTGCCACCTACATCAGCGAATGGCAGGGCAATTGGGAGAAGGAGGAAATCGAATCCGCCATCGAGACCCGCATACGCGAGAACGGGTGGCCTATGGGCAAGGTGATGAACTGCCTGCGCCTCGCACTCGCCGGACGCAGCAGCGGACTCGGCATTGCGGACATCATGTCCCTGATAGGACGCGAGGAGAGCCTGCGACGCATCGCCGCAGCCAAAGAGAAATTGGGATAGTCTTATCCGGAAGCGGATGGAGTGGCGGCGGACAGCATGCTGTGCGCCGCCATTTCTGTTGCCGTGACTGTACGCACACAACGTACGGAGTACATATAGCGCTTGCTGCCGAACGACACCATTGCCCCGGGAGGGGCGAGGCTCAGGCAGTAGGCGTTGTAACTGCCTCCGCTGAATACCGTTCCGGACCAATAATAGCCATACACATTGGCTGGACTGCTGTCCAGTCCGGAGAGAGGGAAATAGCAGCCTACATACATGCCTGTATCGCGGTCGCGTTCCGAGGACACGAGGAAAACGCGTCCCTTGGAGAATACGAGACGCCGGGCAATGATTGCCAGTTCGTCGCAACTGGGGACATGCCAGAGGTCCGCGTCACGGAGACGGTACCAGGGTGAGAATATGCAGGATTCATCGAGATTGCTCCCGCGCCCGTCATCGGGGCACAGCCAATGGCGGCGGACAAAGCCGGGGTCTCCTGCCCCGAGAAATGCCTCTCTGTCGCGTGCCTCCCAGGGATAATAGTCACCCTTCCATTCATTGTTGGTATTCTCTTCGGAGTCCGAGCCCGTCACTCGCATTCGGGTATCATTGGCAAAGTTGCGGGCGGATACAAAGCGCCCCTCGCGGATACGCGGAGACGCTCCGACATTTCGGTCCGCGACCAGGAGAGCGCCGCCGTCAACAGGCAGGAGCACATCCCCTACCACACAAGGTGTCAATATGGATACATCCACGACCACGGTCTGGCTCTCTCCGACATTCGGATTGTTTGGGACGGCTGTCACCGTCAGTGTGCCGGCTATAGTCGGATCGCCCGGCCCGGTGCGGAATACATTGAGATAGAACGATTCGCCGTTCTTGAGTCCACAGAGGTTGTCCTGCAGTGTCATGTCGGGACTCCAGCAGGCGGAGATACTGTTGCCGGCAGGGGCATGAGGGGTGAGGAAAGCGTCGCAGTCCTTGCGGAACGAGGAGCGCACGCTATAGGTATAGCACGACGGGGCGGCAAGTGTCACGGAGAACTTGCGCCTGACATAGACTCCCCCACGCGCGGTCGAGGGGCGCGGATCGAAACCGTCTATCACCACAGGGCCGCCGCGTACATGAGGCGACACGACGAGCAGATGCTCGGAACGGGGCTGATGCAAGGTGACGCACACGGGAGCGGTGTCTCCGTCTATCGTGCCGTTACCGTTCATGCGGCGTACACGGAGGGAGAAACGCCGGGCTGTACCGGAGATATTGGGAGGTACGGTAATCTCGAGGAAGCCACCGTCACCGCCATGGGGCGTCCATATAGCCCCGGCGGACACGGCACCGTTCTCCACATCGGAGGCCTGCCACATAGAGCGCCATGTGCCTGTACGCACGGAGAGACGCAACGCCCCTCCGGAGCCGGGCACACTGCATTCGACCGTCCCCGAAGCACCGTCTACTTCCAGCAGAGGCCGTTCCTGCGCCCGCGCTTTCTGCAATACGGCGTCAGCCACGCTCCGCTCATTGTCCCGAATATCCGCATTCAACCGCATATCAAATATCCTCTCCGTATTCGTACCAGTCGAATTCTTTTTCTCCGGGAATGAATACCGCCAACAGCAGATATGCCAGGAGTCCCGGCGCTACACATGTCGCAAGGGTGCAGACCCCGTAAAGGAGCCGCACCGACAATACGCTGCAGCCGGAGCGTTCCGCAATGCAACGGCACACTCCCAGCAGCATCCTCCCGTCACGCGGACGCACCATACGCCCGCGCCTCCTCTTCAATCGTCTTCCCATTTTACAATATCACTCTCCCTATCTGACAATTTTAAACAATCATTATTATCGCCCGAATGTCCGTTCTGTCCGGAGCCCATTCCGGGCCTGCATCGGTCCTGGAGATTTGCCATATGCCTGCAAACCTTGTCCGATATACCGCCGTTCCAATCAGAAGTCCGGCAATGCACGGACGAATGCGCCTGCCGCCGTATAATACACATCCAATGCTCCGTAAGGCGGCTGCGCGTACACGGAGACCTCGTATCCGCCTGTCCGGCGTGTGGCTTTGTACGCGGGCGACAAGGGGTAACGCACGGCGAGATCCTCTGTAATCGCCGCCGGCAGAATGCCCTCCGGCAATGCGCCGAATTTGCAGTCCACCTTGAGCCACCTCCCGGAGGAATCGAATTCCAGTTCCGTCCCGTCCGAGAGGAGCAACTCGTAGGTCTTGTGACCGTCATCGCGCTCCCATTTGCACATCCCCGGCTCTACGCCCGGGAAATGGTTTTCGACAAATGTTTTCGCCTCCTGCGGCAGCGCCGAATACTTCATCGTCCCCTCATCCATATCGCAGCCGCATATCACCGCCACCGCCGCCCCCATCAGCGCCACCGAGCACACCACCCTCACAATCATATCATTCCAGAATGTTTTGAACATATAGTATTTGTTTTAATCCCCAACCACTATAACAATGGCATTATTTGCAATACTTGTTGTAGTAATCATCAACCTCCTTCTGTGTCAGTTCTCTTATCAAATAAATAACATGTTGCTGATAACTTGTTT
>CAZKRZ010000093.1:0-5670 GCA_964555325.1 uncultured Muribaculaceae bacterium | reverse complement strand
CAAGAAGCAGGTGGCTGTCTATGAGAAAGAGGTCATCGCAAGCAAGGAGACATTCAACGACTATTATTCACAGGCCAACCGTTTCGCCACACTTGCAGCCGGCAAGTATGACAACTACAAGGCCGCTGTCGATTCGATAGGTGTGTATTCGCACGCTGTGAACGGTGTTACCGAGGCGAGGTCCAACTACGGATCCATCGACAATGCCAAGGAGGTCACACGTTGGGTATTCGACAACAAGGCCGGCAAGGTGTCCAACATCATCACTGTAGACAACAACTACTTCTTTGTCGTTGCAGTCAAGGAGGTACACAAAGAGGGATATGCTCCTCTCTCCGAGGTTACTCCCCAGATCCGTACAAGGCTGGCTATGGAGAAGACAGGTGTTAAGAAAGGTGCCGAAGTTGCGAGCAAGATTGCAGGTATCAAGGATATCAACGCAGTTGCCGAGGCTCTTGACGCTACAGTGTCTTCGCAGAGCGATATCGCATTCGCATCCATGAATGGCCAGGGTCTTGATCCCAAGTTCATCGGTGCTGCATCCGTTGCCAAAGAGGGAACCATCAATACGGTCGTAGGCTCGTATGCAGTGTATGTGTTCCAGGTGAGCGGACGTGAGACTGGCGCCTTCTATACAGAAGAGGATGCCGAAAATATGGCAGTGCGCAAGTCTCAGTACAACACTCAGATGATCCTGCCCGTGATGATGTCGGATTCCGACGTCAAAGACAACCGGGCAAGATTCTATTAGACATTAAAGAGGAAGTGCATGACGTCGCCGTCCTGCACGACATAGTCCTTGCCCTCCGTGCCCATTTTGCCGGCAGAGCGGACAGCAGCCTCAGATTTATAGTGCACGAAGTCATCATATTTGATGACTTCTGCGCGTATAAAGCCCCTCTCAAAATCGGAGTGGATGACTCCGGCGGCCTTGGGAGCCTTATCGCCCTCGTGGATTGTCCATGCGCGGCACTCGTCGGCACCTGCAGTAAAGAATGTACGCAGTCCGAGGAGTTTGTAGGCTCCCTGGATGAGGCGCACTACGCCTGACTCTTCGATACCGAGTTCTGAAAGGAACATCTGCCTGTCCTCGTATTCTTCGATTTCAGCGATTTCGGACTCAGTCCTCGCCGCGATAATCAGTATCTCGGCATTCTCTTCCTTGACAGCCTCTCTGACGGCTTCTACATATTCATTGCCGGTGGCGGCGTGTTTCTCGTCCACATTGCACACGTACATGACGGGCTTGTTGGTGAGGAGGAACATTTCGCGCGCGAGAGCCTCTTCCTCTTCGTTGAGGAGTTCTACGCTGCGGCATGAGCGTCCCTCGAGCAGGGCATCACGGTATCTTTTGAGCAGTGCGCAGACTTTGGCTGCTGACTTGTCTCCGGTTTTGCCTGCTTTCTCGGCTTTGGCGAGTCTCGATTCGACCGTTTCGAGGTCCTTTATCTGCAACTCGGTATCTACGACGGCCTTGTCTCTGACCGGGTCTACGCATCCGTCTACATGGACGATATTCTCGTCATCAAAGCACCTGAGCACGTGCAGGATGGCATCGCATTCGCGTATGTTGGCGAGGAACTGGTTGCCGAGTCCCTCTCCCTTGCTGGCACCTCTGACGAGTCCTGCGATGTCCACGATGTCTACCGTGGCAGGAATCACTCTCTGGGGATTGCAGATCTCCGCGAGTGTGTCCAGTCTGCGGTCAGGTACATTTGTAGATCCGAGGTTGGGTTCTATGGTACAAAAAGGGAAATTGGCGCTCTGCGCCTTGCCTGAACTTATACAATTGAATAGGGTGGATTTGCCGACATTGGGCAGTCCTACGATTCCGCACTTAAGAGACATAAAATAAACGTTTAAAGGCTGCAAAGTTAACTAAATTAATCGCATATTGCGGCATTGGGAAGTATGGAACATGAAACACTTCATTCTCTTGTTTATAGTATTCTGGAATGTCGAGAATCTTTTCGACTACCGCGATAATGGTGGCGGGGAGGCGGATACGGAGTTTTCGTCATTCGGGGAGCGACGTTGGACCAAGACAAGGTTCCGGCGCAAATGCAATGACATAGCCAAGACATTGTTTTGGATAGCCGACAGTTGCGGTGGGATGCCTGAGATAATTACATTTGCCGAGGTCGAGAACCGCGCTGTGATGAGCAGGCTGCGTGACTGGACGGCATTGAGCCGCTATGAATATGCGACGGTACATTATGATAGTCCCGACCGGAGGGGTATAGATGTCGGCTTGCTGTATGACAGGGAGGCTCTGACGCTGACTTCGTCGAGACCTGCGCCTGTGCCGGGATTGCGCACACGGGATATGCTCGTGGCTACATTCATTACTGCGGGGGGCGACTCTCTGTCGCTCGTAGTCTGTCATCATCCGTCCAAATACGGAGGCAAGTCTTCCGAGGCAGCCAGATGGCTTGCAGTAGAGGCGCTTATGGAGGTGTCGGATTCGCTTGCTGCCGCAGGATGGGGTAGGCAGGTGGTGCTGGGGGATTTCAACGACACTCCGGAGTCGGACACTTATCTGCCGCTGAAGGGGACTTTGGTCTGTCTGTCGGACAGTCTGAGCCGGCGCGGTATAGGGAGCATACGCTTTGACGGCGTGTGGGAACTCATCGACCAGGCGTATGTTTCTCCCGGATTGCAGAGCGCGTCACAAGAGGTCATGGCGCCGCCTTTCCTGACGGTGCCGGACACTTCATATCCCGGTGTCAAGCCGTTCAGGACTTATCTCGGACCGCGGTATATAGGAGGAGTGAGCGACCATTATCCTATATTGGTGCGGACAGGAGAGGTCTTGTAGGCGGAAACGGCTGATTATCTGAAGAATGCCGCTATCCACTCCCTGTCTACACGGACGAGGCCGGCAGCGCGCTCCTGCATGGCAGGGTTGCGGCGTACTATGCCTGCGCAGTCCTCATAGACATTGAATCCTATGCCTATCATCTCCATCTGTCCGTTCTGGGGGTAGGTGAGAGTAATCTCGTTGTCGGCTCCTGAGAGGGAGACGAAGCGCATGCCGCTGATGTCCTTGCCACTCTCCATGCAGGTGACATACTTGCACATCTCCATAACTATGTCATCGAGTCCTGCATCGAAGATATTGACCTTTTCGATGAGATCTCCCGGCGTGCCTACGAGGCGTGCCGTGTAGCCTTTGAGCGTCTCTTCGCTGCGGAACATGGCGTCGAGACGTGCAATCACGCTGTCGTCTGAGCCTCCGAGCCATATCATCAGCCTCTCCGACGGGTCGTGATAGAGCATAGGTGCGGTGATGAGGTTGCGCGTGCCGCAGTGCGGGCATTCGCTTATGAAGAGAGAACCGTCCTTTATTCTGGATTTGAGTTCGGGGTCTTCTGAAACGTTTATATTGCCGTATGTGCTGACATTTTCCTGGCGTCCGCATTTGGAGCAGGTGACTGTGATATTGTTGGTAGTTGCCATATTATATGCTATGTTTGCGAAATATTTCCAAAAATACGTTATAAAACGCAAAAACGGCAAAAAAACACTATATTCGCCGTACTGAAACCTTGAAACCATAATCGAAAACGACAATACAATGAAAACATCGATTAAAAACCGCCTGACAGACTTGTATACCAAGGAAGACTGGCTTGCCTGCTGGGCGGGATTCATCATCATCATTCTGGGCTGTATCGCCGTTCTGACTCAGGCGTTTGACATTACAGCATTGAAATTCAGCACATGGACATTGGGAGAAAACCTTTCGGAGGCTGCTGCAGCCAAGGTGGTTCCTCTGTCGGTGCAGTTTGCAAGTTTGGTATTCTGGCGCAAGACATTGGTGACTGTTTTGATTCTCGGCACTCTGTTTACCATAGGCGTCAAATTGCAGGGTGAGAGTGTGCGCAAGTTTGTGCCTGCATTCATTACCTTGTTTGTGCTGGGCTTTGTAGTGAGGCTTATCAGTGCGGAATTTACCCTCAACCGTTATCTCGAATGGGCTTTCTGGGCTCTGATAGTGGGATTGCTGGTATCCAATACGGTGGGAGTGCCCAAGTGGCTGAGGCCTGCCGTCAAGACGGAGTTCTTTATCAAGACCGGACTTGTGGTCATGGGATTCTCCGTGCTGTTCTCCAATATCGCCAAATTCGGACTCTATGGCCTCGGTATAGCATGGATAGTGACTCCTGTGGTCATTATTTTCATGTGGTATTTCGGCACAAAGGTGCTCAAGATTGACAACAAGCCCTTGGTCATCACGATGGCGTCCGCGACGAGTGTCTGCGGTACGAGCGCGGCTATCGCGACGGGAGCGGCGTCTAACTGCAAAAAGACGGATCTGACCCTTACAGTGTCGATTTCTATCATATTCACTGTGATAATGATGATATTCGAGCCTGTGATCATCAAGGCTGTGGGCATGTCTCCCATTATGGGCGGCGCTCTCATCGGAGGTACGGTGGACAGTACAGGTGCAGTCGCAGTCGCGGGATCGGTGCTCGGAGGAGAGGGCGAAAAGGCGGCCGTGCTGGTCAAGATGATACAGAATATCCTCATCGGATTCATCGCATTCTTCGTGGCTCTGTTCTTTACTACGAGGGTAAACAAGCAGGAGGGTCAGAAAGTTGGCGCTTCTGAGATATGGAAGCGTTTCCCCAAGTTTGTATTGGGCTTTTTTGTGGCATCGCTCGTAGCTTCCTTTGTCATTCAGCCTCTATGCGGCGAGGCACAGGTCGGTGCTATCAACAAGATGCTGGATCAGTACAAGAACTGGTGCTTTGTGCTCGCATTCGTGAGCATAGGTCTCGATACCAATTTCAAGGAGATTGCCAAGCAGATGCACGGAGGTAAGGTGCTGTGGCTCTATGTCGTAGGACAGCTGTTCAATATAGCCCTGACATTCTTTGCCGTGTGGCTGTTGCTCTCGGGAGTCATATTCCCCATACCTTCGTTGTAGCAGGCAGGAGTGCATGCTGTCGTCGCGCCGCATTCTGCGGTCAGACAGTGTTGCAGAGGTGAATAATCCTATATAATTGAATGGGAAACTGGAAGAAAAGACTGTACAATACAGTCACAATCATAGTTGCGGTCGCCACCCTGGCCGCAACTGTGTATATTATGGTCAATCGTATCGGTCTGGTGGATGAGCTCGACTTCGGGGCCGGGGCATATTATTATGCCGACATTCCGGATTTTGACAAAATGACCGCCGGGAATAAGTATGTGACGGCGGTGCCTTATTGGGTACACGCCGTGCTTTTCTTTGCCTGGGGCTTCCTGATGTACAGATTCTGGGTGTGGGTGGATTCCAGGAAATAGGTGCTGTTGTACCATTTGGTCTTTACCGTCAGCGGAATAATCCCGTCTGGCGGTAATTTGGTAGTGTCTTGGCCTATTTTGATGAAAAATATATTACTTTTACGCGGTATTGATAATAATTTTATTGAACATACACGATTAATTAATTATTAACTTTATGAAACCTGTATTTAAAAGCATTTTGCTTGCTGTACTGTCCGTTTCATTCGCTGTGCAGCTGAATGCCCAGCAAAAGGTGACTGGAAAGGTGGTTGACGCCACCGGAGCAGCAGTCATCGGTGCTGGTGTTATGGAAAGTGGCACGATGAACGGAGTGACTACCGACATAGACGGTAATTTCACTTTGGTTTTCCGCAATGGGGGGGGAGAACT
>CAZKRZ010000092.1:2422-5679 GCA_964555325.1 uncultured Muribaculaceae bacterium | reverse complement strand
TCAAATATACGGTTTTCGTAAAGCCGACAACAGCGGGCTCCAGTTTCGGAATATCTCGTGTCGATGCACCCGAGGGGCTGCTGCAGGCTGTCAATTTCGCATTCTCGGAGAGCGATACCGTGCTTATAGAGCAGTCTATCAGCGGACGCGAACTCACTTGTGCCGTCTGGCGCGGTGGGAATGGGGTCAAGGCTCTGCCGGTGGTGGAGATTGTGACGGACAATGAGTATTTCGACTACGATGCCAAATACAATGGCCACAGCGAAGAAGTCTGCCCTGCACGGCTCTCGGACAGCGAGCGTGCATTGGTGGAGGAGACTACAGTCCGCATATATGAGCACCTTGGCTGTAAGGGCGTTGTCAGAGTGGATTATATCCTCGCCTCTGACGGGCTTTACTTCCTGGAAGTCAATACTGTACCGGGTATGACCAGCGCGTCGCTCGTCCCCAAGATGGTGCGTACGGCAGGTCTTCAGATGACAGATTTCCTTACCGATATAATAGAGCATTCATAGGATGCTCCTGAGGGATTTTATCCGGGACGCTGTCTCCTCGCTCGAAAGCCTGTATTCCCAGGTGGAGGCGAGGAGCATTATCCTTATGCTCTGTGAAGAGCTGCTCGGAGTCAAGTCCTATACTCATGTGGTGGAGCCTGAATATGAGATAGATACGGCTGCTATGCCGCGTCTCTCGGATGCTCTGCACCGTCTCTGTGCGGCAGAGCCCGTGCAGTATGTTCTCGGCCATGCCGATTTCTATGGCCACCGTTTCCATGTTACGAAAGATGTGCTGATACCGCGTTCCGAGACGGAAATACTTGTACAGGAGGCTCTTGCATTGGCAGGCGGCGGCAAGGTGCGCATCCTGGACCTCTGTACCGGTTCCGGCTGCATAGCATGGAGTCTTGCGCTTGCCTTGCCCGGGGCGGAAGTTACCGGAGCGGATATTTCCGAAGCGGCGTTGGACGTGGCGCGTGGCCAGGCACTTGCAACGCCTGGGATGAATGCACCGGACTTTATCCTTGCCGATATTCTCAAAGATCCGGCTGGATTTGCAGAGGAGGCATCGTTCGATATGATAGTCAGCAATCCTCCTTATGTCATGGAGAGTCAGCGTGCCGAGATGCGTCCTAATGTCCTCGAATACGAACCTGGGCTGGCGCTCTTTGTCCCCGACGAAGATCCTCTTGTCTTTTACCGCGCAGTGGCTGCCTGGGCCAAACGTTTATTGGTGCCCGGTGGACGCGGAATTGTGGAAATCAATGACCTCCTTGCGGATTCGCTTGTACAGCTGTTCTCTGCGTCCGGATTCTCGGATATAACTCCGATATGTGACTTGAGCGGTGCTGTGAGGCATATTTCTTTCCTTAAACGTTTATAAACTTGTCCATTTTGCGTAAACGGGTAGTTTTCAGTCTCTTTGTGACGAGAAAACTATTTATGTATGCGCAGAACACTTACACTATTTGCTGCCACTGCGATGATTATCGCAGGGTGCGACATGGTTGGCGAGAGAGAAAACACGCCCGACTATGAATTCGCTTCCCTTCAAGATGTTGCACGAATGCTCTCGGCGATTCCGATAGGGACTGACCAGGTGCAGGAGGTGCATGACGCTGTCGGATGTTCTTCCGAAAACGGCTATGACGAGGAGTATATGATGAAAGACCTGCTGACCGTGCCCGGGGCAGGTGTCCGAGCTTCGGAGTCGCAGACCAGAGCTGCAGGCCATTATCCGAGGCCGATGAAAGACCTTATCCGTGAATATTTGCGTCAGAATGTGGTATGTACCAAGTCGGCTGACGCCGTGGCCGCGGAGAAGGAAGTCGAGGCGCGGCTTGGTGTACTTGCAGCGTCGGATGTCCAGATATACTGGCCGTATGCAGATTCGTGGGACGGCAAGACCTTGCCTGTCGTGACATTCAATCCTGGAGGCGAGAGCACGGTCAATGTCGGCTATGAGATTATCGAGCAGCCCGACGGCGGTCGCTCTGTCAGGACTGTGACCGTAGACGAACAGATGGCGATGGAGAGACCTGTATGGGTGGTCAATACCAATGATGATTCCGGATACGAATCTTTGGAAATGTTGCGGCGCGAGCATCCCGAATGGGGGAGCGGTGACGACATCACAATATCTTCCAAGGCCCCGGAGGACGAGTTCCGCAGTCTGGTGCTCAAGGATTTCACGATGTTGCGCCATTATGACCCCTGGTTCAGCGGCGCGAGCGAATTCTTTGTCAAATGCGGTGCTGTAGAGAGGTTTACGGCGAGCACGGAGGCGGAACTGGCACTGTATACACCCTCTGTGACAGACTTTATGGTCGTTGTCAAACGCAAACAGCTCGGGCAGAAGATACCTTTCAATGCCATGCTCATATCCGACTGGTCACCGCAACTTGAGACTTTCGGTTTTATGATAACTGAGAATGACGGTGGCACCAGGACATCCTGGAAACTCGATGCTGTGGTCAAAATCAAGTCCAAGAGTTACGGTATCAATGTGGAACTGCCGCTCTATACCAAGGATGACATTGTGTGGCGCGGTGCTCTTTCGAGCCGTTATTTTGAAAACTACAGTGGGGCTACGGAGCACTTCGGGGATGTGGACCTTACATTCGAAGTGCGTTGAGCCGTCATTTGCCGGCGGAGACCGTCATCTCGCATGCGGCACAGTCGAATGCGAGATCGAGACGGCGTCCGTTGTTCAGCAGGTGCAGAGACCCTGTCTGCCTGGCTCTCTGGTGTACAGGGCACATGCCGAGCTCGTACTTGATGCAGTACTTGCTGCGCATCAGTTCGGCTCCCTCCACATGTGAGATTTCGTACGCATCGTCAGCCTTGGCTGCTCCTCTGGACAATGCCAGCTT
The DNA here is from genome assembly GCA_964555325.1 of uncultured Muribaculaceae bacterium. Classification (GTDB taxonomy): domain Bacteria; phylum Bacteroidota; class Bacteroidia; order Bacteroidales; family UBA932; genus Cryptobacteroides. Next base: position 2,810 of record CAZKRZ010000092.1, on the reverse strand, counting down.
GCGTGCTGCGGTATTGCAAATGTTTGATTTGTAGGCCAATGCGCCTTGTATGCGGAATGTCTCGTCGGCTTTGCCGCTGTTTATGGGCAGGGCGTTGACCGGCATTGCATCGATGGCTTCCGCGAGTTGCCTGCGTATTCCGTTCAGAAAAGACGCAGGGACAAACGGCACTCCGTCTGTCTGTATATCCAGTTTTTCGAGAGACATGGAGTAGTGGAGGTGCCTCTTGCCGAGCTGCGCGGTGATGGTCGAAATCATCTTGTCCCTCTGCTGTGCCTCCTGCGCCACGGTCTGCCATGTCCCGGAGGTTGTCCTGCCGTCCTGGCTGTCTGCCGTAGCGGTGAATACATAGTCCTCTCCGCCCTCTCTCCGGATACAGAGGCTGACG
>CAZKRZ010000092.1:0-2412 GCA_964555325.1 uncultured Muribaculaceae bacterium | reverse complement strand
GGTCTCTATACGGCGTTCAAACTCCGCGCTCATGTTGCGCAGCAGCGTGACACCGCGGTTCAGCCCTGGTACGGCCCTGCATCTGATGACGTTCCCGTTGCACACGTCTCCTCGGAATCCTACGGTCTCCCTGCCTCGAATGAATGCGAATCCGTCTCCGTTGGCGAGGCGTATTCCGCTGTTATGCAGGGATATGCGTATCTCTATGTTGGAATGGCCGATGTCGCGTATACTTTCGACAGTGCCTATGGCTTCTCCAATGGATTTGGCGGAGTCCATTGACGCCCATTTGCCTTTTGTGCCGTCTATGTACAGTTGTGTATATCCACGGTTGAAAGTCTTGTCCGTCTCCGGCTGGAATCCTCCGGAAATCCGTCCCCATGAAGCCCTTCTGTATTTACCTCCGCTGCTCGCCACTATCTTGTCCAGGGCTATGGAATATGCACGGACGATGTTCTTGACATAGGATATTCCCTTGAGGCGTCCCTCGATTTTGAAAGAGTCCACTCCGGCGTCGGCAAGTTCGCCTATGCGCTCCGACAGGTTGAGGTCTTTGAGCGAGAGCAGGGCCTTGTCCTTGACGATTATCCTGCCGTTGTCGTCCACGAGGTCATAGAGCGAACGACAAGCCTGCATGCAGTTGCCCCTGTTGGCACTGCGCCCGTCAATATGCTCTGACAGATAGCATTGTCCGCTGTAGCAGACACATAGTGCGCCATGCACAAAGCACTCTATCTCGCAGTCCACACTCTCTGCTATCTCTCTGACAGCGGTGAGCGGCAGTTGCCTTTCCAGCACTATCCTGCCGCAGCCGAGAGACTCGTACCACCTGGCGGTCTCCTTGTTGCGGATTGCGCATTGTGTCGATGCGTGGATAGGGACATGGATGTCGGGCAGGCTCATCAGAGCCGTATCCTGGACTATGAATGCGTCCACTCCGGCATCCTGTGCGTCCGTCATGAGCCTGTGCGCCTCATCTATCTCATCGTCGCTTACTATAGTGTTGACGGTGAGCATGATTCGCGCACCGAAGCGGTGTGCGTAGCGGCACAGTTCCGCTATGTCCTCAAGGCTGTTGCCTGCAGCGTGGCGTGCACCGAATGCCGGGCCTGCGATATAAACCGCATCGGCACCGCAGTCAATAGCCGCGATGCCGATGTCTTTGTTTCTCGCCGGGGCGAGGAGTTCAAGATTCCTCATTATTTCTTGCTCAATGCCTCGATTGCGGCTTTGATCTGTGCTGCGTCCTTGGCATTGGGGGACATTTCCAGATACTTGGAGAGGTTCTTTACAGCCTCTTCCTTGTTGCCAAGGCTGTTGTAGGCAGTACCTGCAATCTTGTAGGCGTTGGCTGACTCAGAGTAGGAGTTTGCCTTGTTGGCTTCCTCTACAGCTGCCTCGAAGCTCTTCTCCTTGAGCGATGCGGCTGCCTTCTTGAGGAAGATAGTGGAGATACGCTTGCCTGCTGCTGTGGCCTGGCCGTTTGCGGCGGCTGTCTCATAGGCTGCGATTGCGCCCTCGATGTCACCGGCTGCATTCAATGCCTGTCCGAGGCGGAGAGCGGCGTTGCCGTTGGCGGGGTTGATGTCCAATGCGCTCTTGTATGCGGCGGCAGCACCTGCTGCGTTCTTTACTTTCATCAGTTCGTTGCCCTGCTGTATGAATACGGATGGGATGAGCTCTTCTGCATCCTTGGCTGTGTCCTCAGCGCCGTATTCCTTGGCGACTGTCACGACTTCCTTGAGGGCTGCGATTGCTGCCTCGAATTTCTCGGCCTTGATCTCGTCTTTTGCGATGGAGAGCATAATGTTGGGGATGACCTCCTTGCAGTTGTTGACGATGTCCTCTCCGTCAGCACCGAGGGCTCCTGCCATGGACAGTGCGCTCTTGAAATTCTCCAATGCTGCGGCCTTGTCGCCGAGGTTGAGATTGGTAGCACCATTATTGTAGATCTCTGTAGCCTGGGCGAGATCCTGCGCGAATGCGAGTCCGGCCGATAGTGCGAGGGATGCCAATGTTGCAAACAATTTCTTCATGTCGTATGTGTCTTTTTAAAAATTATCTATACTGTTGTCACGCAAGATACAAATGTAATAAATTTTGTTTTACTTTTGCAAGTTTACCTTAGTTAGAGTATGTCCTCATTGTCGTTTTTGAGATATGTTATGCTCGCCGCCGTCCTGTCTGTGACGTCGGCTCTGTCGGCCCAGGATTTTCCGGCGCTCGGCAAGGCTTCGGAAATAGAGACCGGTGCCCTCCCGAACGGGATACGATATTATATAGTGACCAACCCCGGCAGCGGCGGATTTGCGGATTACGCCCTTGTCCAGAAAGAGGCTGTGGGGGAGAGGAAATCCCGCGAGGCCTTGCTGGACCTGCCTCATTTTCATAATCCATCTCCCTATATGTTCC
>CAZKRZ010000091.1:0-5848 GCA_964555325.1 uncultured Muribaculaceae bacterium | reverse complement strand
CATCATGGTGAACTGTCCGCCTGCATATCCGGGCATGGAGACCCTGAGGGTCTCAGGCATGAAGATGGCGAGCCGGATCAGGACGATAGCCACGGAAGCGACTGTGGTCACCTGGACCTTGGAAGATACCTTGCCGCTGATGGCAGAGCTGCACAGACGGCCGACAAGCATGAGCAGCCAGTACATGGCAGCAATTGCTCCTCCGATTGCGACACCGTTGGCACCGAGTCCGGCACCCTTGTCGGTAGGATCGGAGAGATAGAAGTTAAGTTCTGCAGGGATACCGACCTCAAGTCCTACATAGAAGAAGATGGCAACAATGCCGAGGATGAGGTGACGGAATGACCATGCGCTGTATTTGTCTTTTGTAGCAACGGCATCGCCCTGTACCTTGGCAGGCTCGGGGATTGCAACAGCTGCGATGATGACGAACGACACTGCAAACACCGCCAGAGCGATGAAGAGCAGGGGACGCACATCGGAGAGAGCGGTCTGGGTAGTCAGAGTACCGATCATGGCACCTGCGAGGAGAGGAGTGAGTGTACCGGCAAGAGAGTTGCAGGCACCACCCGTCTGGACCAGCTGGTTACCCCTGTTGCCACCGCCACCGAGGAGGTTGAGCATAGGATTTACCACGGTGTTGAGCATACATACGCAGAAACCGCAGATGAAAGCACCGAGGAGGTAGACCACGAGAGCACCTGTACCGATACCCATGAAGCTGGAGCCCAACTGGACTGCCATACCGCAGAAACCGACACCGAGTGCGATGAGAGCGGTCTTCTTGTAACCGATGCGTGTGAGCAGCTTGCCTGCAGGGATACCCATGAACAGGTAAGCGAGGAAGTTCATCATGTTGCCGAGCATACCGGCGCTCTCATAATGAATCTTCCAGATGTTGCCGAAAGGCGCCGCCATGTTGGTGACGAAAGAAATCATCGCGAACATGAAAAACATAGTCACGATCGCGACGAGATTACCTTTTTTATTTTCCATTCTGTTAGCTATTATTGGTTATTGATTGTCCAAACAACGCGTAAAGATAGGAAAAAAACACGACAATATCATGCAGACTTGTCCGGTCTGTATTTAAGTACAAGATTCTCGATATAAACTGCGATGAATGTCAGGGCACAATATATTATAGTCTGCAGCACCATGTGGCGGAACAGATCCCGCACGACGAGCAGGTCGGCACCGGCAGTGTTGATATTTATAAACGCCGGCACGGCGAATGTGGTCGGGAATATGTACGAGAACAGTTGCCAGAACCGGGGAATGGACGTTGCCGGCCATGAGAACCCGGTGAGGAACAGGGCTATAGGAGAGAAGCACAGATAAAGCAGGAACACCGACTCTCGCCTCGTGATGAACGAACTCCAGAACATGGAGAAGAACACGCAATCCACTATAAAGAATGCAAGCAGCACGAGTATGTCTCCGAAATCGCCTCTCTGCGGCAATCCGAACATCGCCGGCACCAGCACCGCTATATACATCGACACGGCAGCGTACAGCAAGGCGTATGCGGCACCGCGCCCGAGCACGAAACGGCCCACTCCCCTTGGATGCAGATCCTTGGTATCCAGCAACATATTGCGGTTTTCCTCTCTCCGCGTACCTGCCAGCAATGACATTCCATAGCACATAGTCTGCTGTATAATCACCAGCAGCACCGCCGACAGGAAGAATATGGAGTAAGAGAACGCATTGTTGTAGGGATTGTTCTCCTCATACAACAGAGGCTGCGCGCTGATTTCCGCCTCCCGGTAACTCATGCCCGTCATCTGCGCCCGCTCTATCTGGATGTTGCGCATCTCGGACAGACGGACGAAACTGACGCCCATCAGCAGATTCTTATAATATAGGAATGTACCCATGTCCGCATATATGGACAGAGTGGCGGTCTCCATGGACGCGAGCTTGTCTCCGAAATCCTCCGGGAAATATATTATTCCCTTGGCCTTGCGCTTCTGCATGAGCCGCTGCGCCTCTTCCATGGTGGCGCACCTGTATGCGACATGCAATTCTCTCGTCGCATCTATCTCCCTGATATAACGGCGGCTGTCCTGGCAATCAGCATGATCCACCACCACTATCGGAGTATTTTCGACGACGCCGTTGCGATAGATAAGGTTGAACAGCACCGGATAGAGCAATCCTGCCACAATGAATATGAGCAGCACTCCCCCATCGGAGAATATAGAGCGGAATTCATTCTGAAAACTCCTCCAGAATTCACTGAACCATTTTCTGAAATATCCCATAGCAATCAGTTTCTTGAATAATTCTGGAGCACATACGCGTTCTTGAGCCTCTTACCTATAATAAACGGCAGGAAGAGGAAGAGCATCATGCACAGGGCATGCGGCCACCAGCCGGCGAAACCGCTGCCGAATATGGTCTCCTGCACCATGAACAGATAGTAATGTCTGAGCGGGAATATCACCGAAAGTCCCTGTATATAAGGCGGCATGGCCTCAACCGGCAGGGTGAATCCCGTCATCGAGAACGCCACCATGCTGAACAGCGCACCTATACTGAGCCCCAAGCGGCATACCGGCAGCAAACCTATTATAAACAATGCGAATGCCTCACTCGACACCACAAGCAGCAGCACCGCTATAATCATATTGCCCAACGAGCCCTCGAGCGGAAATGCCAGCCGGTGATACATAAACACCTCTATGCTGATACCCAACAGCGAGAAATACAGCGTATACACGAGCAGCTTGCCGAGAATAGCCCGGCTCATGGAGCCGTGCGTGACGGCGAGCAGATGATGCGATGTCGCATATTTGAGTTCCGCGCCGAAAGAATAGATGATAATAAGGAAAATAATCATCTGCAGTATTCCCGGCAGCAGCACACCTTCGAGCAGGACCGCATAATTGGTCATCGGATTGCCTATCTTGTGCGTATCTACCTCTATAGGCTTGATCTGTCCCATTATTGCAGCCTCATTCATGCCCTTTGCCCGCAAAGCCGTCCTCTGGACCGCACCGTTGGTGAGGTTGAGCATGGTGAGCACATCTTGATACGCGAGCGCGCCTCCGATAAAATACAAGCCGTTGACATACAGGGACACCGTAGGCTGGCGACTGGCGGTAACATCGGCATACATGCGCTCCGGCAGTACCACAAAAGAGGTAATCTTGCCGCGCTGCAACTCGGCACGCGCCTCATCGAAGGTCTCGAAGCGTACGATTTTGGCCTGCTGCGTGGAGCCCAACTGCTGCACGAAACTCCTCGACATGGACGAATTGTCGGCGTCGACAATGCCTATAGGGAGTTCCTGAGGCAATCCCTGGCGGAAAAACGACGTAAAGAAGACGGTGCATATCACCAGCGTCAAGAGAGAGCCGACAAGGTATATCGGCCTCATGCGCCAGATGGCGAGTTCCCTCAACGCAACCGCCTTTATGTCTTTCCAAGCACCCATCGCTACTGGACAATGATAGCCGACATTCCGGGACGGATACTGTCTATGACATGATCAGGGACAGCCCTGACTTCGAATGTCTTGGCATCGTACTGACCTATCTCCTTGGTCGCTTTCCATGTGGCATAGGATTCGCGCACCTTGATATAGGTGACGGTCGCAGTGCATTCCATGTTGTCAAGCGCAGGCAGCAGCACCTTCAGTTTGTCTCCCACAGTCATGCTGTGCAGATAATCCTCCCTGATGTTGAATGTAAACCACACATCGGTGAGGTCGGTGACGGTCATGATGGGAGCGCCCGTGCCGACGAGTTCGCCGACCTTGGGATAGACTTCGGATATGACACCGTCAGCAGGAGCGGTCAGGTAGAGTTCCTGCATATATCCCTCGACCTCCTGGACTGCCCCGTCAGCCTGTCCTACCAGAGCGGCAGCGGCGTCCTTGTCCTCCTGGCGGGCCCCGTTCATCGCCATGTCATACTGGCTCTTGGCAGCCCTTGTCTGCGCAACGGCGGCATCGTATTTAGCCTTGACCTCATCGTATTTCTGCGCGGACACTATCTTCTGGTCATAGAGGTTGCTTATGCGGTCATAAGACTTGCGCATGACATCCTCCTGCACCAATGCCTGCTGATAGAGTTCGTATGCTCCGGCTATCTCTTCCGGACGGGCTCCGTTACGGGCCTTGCGGCTCTGCGCCTCTGCAGCCCTGCGTGCAGCCGTTGCCTGAGCCATCTTGGCCCTGACTTCGGGAGAATCGATAAACACCACGGTATCACCCTTGTGGACCACAGCGCCCTCACGGAAATACATTTCCTCTATCCTGCCCGGCACCTTGCCGGAAATACGGTACTCGCTTGCTTCTGCCTCACCCTGCAGGGTGAGCGGCTTGGGCTTCGTCACAAAATAGCCTACGACTGCGATGACGAAGATGATGACAACCAGGGCAACAAGGCCTATGATGAGGTTGTAATTCTTTTTCTGTGCCATAATTATATCCTTTCTTTTTATTATTCTTTGGAAGCCTTGGCAGGTGCGGGGACTGCGTATCCCTCCGCCTTGCCGAGATGTGAATCATTCATACGAAGTTCGATACCGGCGTCTATATATTCAGAATGCGCCTGCAGCCACGCCGACTGGGCGGCAAGTGTCACGCTGGACTCGACCACGCCCTCTTCAAATCCGACCGTGGCCACGCGCAGGTTTTCTTCCGCACTGTCCAGATTGCTCTTGGCCATGGCGAGACGCTCGTACGCCTCATCCCTCTGGTCGCGCAACTGTGTTATCTGCATGTCTACCATACGGAGGGCATCCTCGCGCTGCAGGCGGAAAAGGGACGCCTCGGCCTTGGCCTTGCGTGTCTTCTGCACTGCCTCAAAGCCATGGAATATCGGCACCGAGACCAGCACTCCGGCATTGAACATACCACCGAACTTATTCTCAAAACCATTCCGAACATTAGGATTGGTATACAGATAGTTGGCTGTCAGGGCGATTGTCGGGAGCATATCCGCACGTGCGACGGCGACCTTTTTGTCATATATCTGTGTGGCAATGGAGAGACTGCGCAACTCGGCGCGGTCTTCGTATATACGCTCCATGGGCTTGTCCTCACGCACTGCCGGCATGGGAATATCTTTCGCCCCCTCATCCGCCAGTCTGATATCACTGTCCAACGGCAGACCCAACTGCTTGCACAACAGCATCTTAGCCAGCCTCAAGCCATTGGCCGACTTGGTGAGGAGCATATCTGCCTCATTCGCCTTGACCTTGACTGACAATTCGTCCGAACGAGTGGAAACGCCCTCGGCGATTGACACCGCCACATCATGCTCCATAGTATGGAGAAGATCGGCATAAGCCTCCGCGAGCTCCTTCTTTGCCGCGATGGAGACTATCTGCCAATATGCCTGGTCCACATCCACTATCACCTGCTGGTATCCGGCATCGTACCCTGCGCGGGCAAGATCCTCCGCCAGAGCCGCTATCTGATTGGATGCCACTATCTTGCCGCCCATAAACACAGGCTGCTGCAGCGAGACCGCCGCGACATATACATTCTGGACATCCAGATGCAGCGCGTCATCTATCTGCGCTCCTATGCCGTTGATTGCGGTCGAAAGATCCGTCTGCGACAATGCACCGAGCACCGTCTGCCACATAGGGCTCTTGGAGTACTCCGCCGCTGCCGCAGGATTGCTCATAATCGCATTCGTCAGTTCCTGCAGTTTGTTCTGGAACTGTCCCTGTACCGCAGTACCGCTGCCACGGAGCATGGCAGACACATCGTCTCCTACCAACGAGATATTGTCGGTATTGTACAGATATGCACCCGTAGCACTTATTTTAGGGAAATAATTCGCGACGGCCGTGAGTTTGTCGTAATGTGCCATCTCGACTTTGGTCG
>CAZKRZ010000090.1:0-5857 GCA_964555325.1 uncultured Muribaculaceae bacterium | reverse complement strand
CTGAGGTTCGCACGGGTGAGTTTCTCCAGGGCCTGCTGGTCACCCATACGGATGCGCTGGGCGAGTTCTACCTCTTCTTCCGGTGACACCAACTCCTCGCGACCGATCTCCTGCAGATACTTGTCAAGAGATGCGCTCTCGCGGTTGGTGATTGACTTTGTGATCTTAAGTTGTCTCATTCAGCAAATGTTATTCGTCTTTTCCAAAGCCGAATACGCCCGTCCTGCCATTGGAATTGACACCCTCGACAAAGACAGCCCTCTTGCTCTTGCGGGCGGCTTCGACTACATCTTGAGGCTTGCTGACCGGCTGGTCATTTACATAAGTGATAACAAAGCCCTGGGACGCTCCTGCCGAGAGCATCTTGCCCTCGCTGATGGAAACAATCTCCACGCCGCTCTTCAATCCGAGACGCGCGAGCGTTTCCTTGGAAGCCGCCTTGAGACCCGCTCCATAGAATGCTACCGAGCCGTCATCTGCCACCGTACCGTTAACCGCCTCTGCGTCAAGGAATACAATTTCCATTTCACGAGTCTTGCCGTCACGTATCACGAGGGCCTCAGCCTTGTCACCGGGATGGTAGCTGTTGACTTTCTCCTGCAGCGCGGCCACAGAATTGATCTTGACAGAATCGAGTTCGACAATCACATCGTCTTTCTTGATTCCCGACTTGTCAGCAGAACCTCCGGTCGAAACCTCGCTTATATATACGCCTTCAATTCGGGAAAGTTTCAAACGTTTTGCAATTTCGTCATTCACAGGGCCTACGACCACTCCGAGCTTGACACGGCGGACGCTTCCGAAATCAATGAAGTCGTTGACAATCTTTCTGACGATATTGGCAGGAACAGCGAACGAATAACCGCTATAGGAGCCTGTCTGCGAATAAATCATGGTGTTGATTCCCATCAGTTCGCCGGCCTTGTTGACCAATGCGCCTCCGGAGTTGCCGGGATTGACAGCAGCGTCGGTCTGTATGAACGACTCAATCTTAAACTCCTCGCCGGACGACATGGAACGACCCTTGGCACTGACTATACCGGCGGTGATTGTGGACCTCAGTCCATAGGGGCTGCCGATTGCAAGCACCCATTCGCCGAGGCGCAATCTGTCGGAATCTCCGAAATTCACGGTAGGGAGACCAGACTCATCTATCTTGAGCAGAGCCACATCCGTAGCGGCATCCGCACCGATGAGCTGGGCCTCGTAAGTCTTGTTGTTATTGAGAGTTACTTCTATCTTGGTAGCACCGTTGACGACATGGTTATTTGTAACAATGTAGCCGTCGGAACGGATGATAACACCGGAGCCGCTGCCCTGTTCCTCTCTCTCGCGTGGCTGCTGAGGACTGCCGAAGAAGAACTGGAAGAATGGATCTATCTGCATCTGCTGGCGCTGTGACCTGATTGTCACCTTGACATATACGACAGCGTCAACAGCTGATTCCGCAGCATAGGTAAAGTCCGGATAATCGGAGGCTGACAAATTGACCGTGCGGTATTGCATTCCGCTGTCAGCGGAGGCATTGGAGGCAGTGTGCCCGGAGTCGGGCGATACAGAGGTCTTCGCCACACAGAATGCGGTCAGACCGCCGGCGAGCACCGAAATAAGGATTGTAAAGATAGTACGTTTCATATCTCAGGTTATTTTGTTTTCTACCAGCGGGGGAAATTATCAAATTTTGTACCACCCCATTCGCATAAAAATGCTATATTTGTACATTATATAAATAAGGCTCAAATATGAAACTCACCGTATCAAGCGCGGAATTGCTCAAGGCGACGATGGACGTGTCGAAAGCCATCCCCGCAAAATCCGCCCTTCCAATCCTCGAGAACTTCTTGTTCTCCCTCAAGGACAATATACTGGAGATAACGGCATCGGATTCGGAATTGACCCTCCGTACCTCTATTGAGGTCGAGGCAGGAGAAGACGGTGCAATGGCAGTCCCGGCAAGACAGCTTTCCGACCTGCTCAAGACACTCCCCGACCAGCCTATAGGCATCGCATCGGTAAGCGACAGTTCTTTCGAATGCACATGGTCGAGCGGTAACTCCAGCCTCCCCTACTTCCCGGCAGAGGATTACCCTGCAATCAAGGGCGTAGGCGATGGCGCAACGACAGTGACATTCCAGTCTGAGACCCTTCTGGAAGGCATCAACGGCACGATATACGCCACCGCGGACGACGAGATGCGTCCTGCCATGAACGGTATTTTCTTCGACATGGACACCGAGAGCACGACCCTCGTTGCATCCGACTCGCACAAGCTCATCTGCTATACCACCGCAGATGTAAAGGTTGCGGAGAAATGCTCCTTTATCCTGCACAAGAAGCCCGCAGGCGTGCTCAAATCCATTCTGACCAAAGAGAACGGTGAAGTCGAGACCGCTTTTGACAGCAACACCGTCGTGTTCACTTTCGGCAACACGATGATGATATGCAGGCTCGTGGTGGGCAAGTTCCCGAGATACCGCGAGGTCATCCCGCAGAACAACTCCAATGTGCTCAAAATCTAAAGGCAGCAGCTCCTGTCCACAGTCAAGCGTGTCGCTGTCTGCGCCAACAAGGCTTCCAACCATGTCAAGTTCGACCTCAAGACCGGACAGTTGGAGATTTCCGCACAGGACCTCGGATTCGCGATTTCTGCCTACGAAAAGATAGGATGCGACTACAACGGCGAGGACCTGACCATAGGATTCAAGTCATCGTTCCTGTCCGACATTCTTGCAAACATGAGTTGCGAGACCGTAGTCATGAAGTTCTCTGACGCACGCAAGGCCGCACTCATAGTGCCCAGCGAGGAGGAATCCGAGAGCGAGAAGATCTGCGGCATCATCATGCCGATAATGATTTAAAGAAGCCCGAGGAGATAATGGAACTGAACTTAAAAAGACCGTTGCTCTTCTTTGACATAGAGAGCACCGGTCTCAACATTCCGACGGACGGTATCATCGAATTGAGTTTCGTAAAGGTATTCCCCGGAGGTGAAGAACGCATAAAGACCTGGAAGGTACTGCCTTGGGACTATATAGGGAAAAAGCAGATACATATCAATGACAAGGCCAGCGAGGTGAATGGTGTCAAGGACGAGGACCTCAAAGGCTGCCCTAAGTTCTACGAAGTAGTCGACGAGGTCATCGAATGGCTTGAAGACTGCGACCTCGCAGGGTTCAATTCGACCAAGTTTGACCTGCCCATGCTCGCAGAGGAAATGGAGAGAGTACGCGTGCACATGCACAGAGACATTCCCATCGATCTGCACGAAAAGAAGATGGTGGATGTGCAGAACATCTATCACCTCATGGAGCCGCGCAACCTCAAGGCCGCATACAGATTCTACTGCGGTGGCAAGGACTTTGAGAATGCCCACACGGCTGAAGCCGACACTATCGCGACATACGAGGTGCTCAAGGGGCAGTTGGACAGGTACGAAGGTTCGCTCAAGAACGATGTGGACAGCCTTGCATCCATAGGGGCGCACAAGACGGTCGACTACGCCGGCAGACTCCTGTACAATGAGGGCGGAGAGCCTATCATCAGTTTCGGCAAGCACAAGGGACGCAGTGCCCGTGACGTGTACGCCTCCGAGCCGTCCTATTTCAACTGGATATTCCAGGGCGACTTCACATTGGACACCAAGAGACAGTTCGCCCTGCTGAAAGAGAAATACGACAGGGAGCGGCTCGCGCAGAAATTCAACGGCAAGCTGTTCTAACCCACATGAGTATAATGGTAAAGACGCACGATGACAAAAACATCGTGCGTACTGATTCAATATTAGTTACGGACAATAGCGACTCGCATATCTCCCAGTCTGTCAATGCCATAGATTACACTCCGGCATTGTATGCCCGCATTTCCGGGATTGACGGTGGATATGACGGGATAGGCTTCGGAGTACTGCTCTATTGCACGGATGCCGAAAGCGGCTACCGCCACGATGTCTGCAATGACGCCTGCAACGGCGATAAAGGCAAGTACTGCGGCATGCTGTCTTACCTGCCGTGGTTGCTGTACAACCCTGCAACCTTAGGCGTCGAGGGCAATGTATTCGAATTGACGATAGACGGAGTAACGGCATTCAGATATACAGAAGCCGACAGAGCCCTGTTGGACGAAGCAGTCTCCCAAGCGTTGCAAGACTGTACAGACATCAGCGCCGGGGATATTGTCGCAGTAGAACTGACGGCAAGAAAGACACTCTGCACACGCGGCAACTCCGCAGGCGAATGCCGGACTATGGAAATAACGACAGCCTGGTGCGGCAACCAGACACAAAAATTCAAAGTAATCATATAAATCCATGAGACTGATTCCTGTTTTTACCTGGAACAAGGGTATTCTCAATTTCAACAAGCGACGTACGAAACTGTCGAACCAGCCTTGGTTTCAAGGCGTGCTGCTGCTCTTCTGCGTCATAGCGGCAATGTTGCTCGCCAATCTCCCCGGCACAAAGGAGTTCTACGAGGCATTGCTGCACACGGACATGTCGTTCCACCTGACCAGTCCGGACGGCAAGGTGGACCTGCTGTTTCCGAGAGGAATGACTATAGAGAAGTTCATCAACGACATTCTGATGGTGGTGTTCTTCTTCACGGTGGGTCTGGAAATCCGACGGGAAGTGGCTTATGGAGAACTTTCGAGCATGAAAAAGGCCCTGCTGCCGATTATTGCGGCATTCGGAGGCGTCCTGACACCGGCTCTCATCTACACTATCATCAATCACGGGACAGCCGCCGCCAGCGGATGGGGCATTCCGACCGCGACTGACATTGCATTCGCGGTGTGCATCCTGACGGTATTGGGCAATAAGGTACCTGTCTCGCTGAAAGTATTCCTCACAGCACTTGCCATAGCCGATGACCTCATCGCAATATTGGTCGTCGCGCTGTTCTACGGAGGCAGCATCAATCTGCCGCTACTGGCAGTCGCTCTGGGAGTCATTTTGCTCACCCTGCTGCTGAGAAGACTCGGAGAAAAACGCATGTTCCCCTACATAGCAATGGCTATCTTAGTATGGATACTGTTCTACTATTCGGGCATACACGCAACCATGTCCGGAGTGGTGATGGCGTTTCTGATTCCCAGCACTCCGCGTTACAACAAGGCGTGCTTCGAGCGCAAATGGCGTACATACAACGCACGTCTGCACGAGTACGACAACATACACGACGAACTCGGATTCCCCAACGGGCCGCAGAGGCATTTCCTCCGCAGATTGAGCGGAGTTGCACAGGGCTCAATGGATATGAGTTACAGGGTAGAACATGCGCTCACCCCGTGGGTCAATTTCCTCATCATGCCCATATTCGCACTCGCGAACGCCGGAGTGGAGATAAGTGACCCGTCATTGTTCAATGTGTTCAGCTATAGCAGCGAAATAGGAAGCGTAAGCTTAGGAGTGTTCCTCGGCCTGCTGCTCGGCAAACCTATAGGCATCACGCTGTTCAGCTGGATAGCCATCAAGCTCAAAGTCGGTGCAATGCCGCAGAAAGCCACATGGGCTATGCTCTTCGCGGTAGCCTGCCTCGGAGGAATAGGATTCACCATGTCCATTTTCGTAGATACCCTGTCATTCGGTGACCAGAGTGCAGAGTTGATGAACCACCTGCGCAGCGCAGGCAAGATAGCCGTCTTGATGGGCTCTGTCACTGCCGGAATACTTGGAAGCGCGCTCGTATCGCTCGTCTACAAGATACAAGACAGGAAAGAAAGCGTTGTGACAAAATAGCGCATTTTTCCTGACAGCCTCCGGCAGAATTTGTTGGCGATACGATTTTTTGCTATATTTGCAGTCTAAAAGCCACTTTAGCTCAGTCGGTAGAGCAGCGCATTCGTAACGCGCAGGTCGTCA
>CAZKRZ010000089.1:0-5910 GCA_964555325.1 uncultured Muribaculaceae bacterium | reverse complement strand
AAGATTTAAAATCCGGCTACCTGTCGAATAGAAGAGTATAGTGTCCGTTGAATAACAATAATATGGGAACTGAAGGTTTTAAGAAGAAAATAGGTATAGTCGCAGTTACCTACAAAGAGAATTTCGGTAGTGCATTACAAACATACGCTACTCAGTATACACTTGAAAAATTGGGATATGATGCCCGTATCTTTGAGATTAAGAGTGTCCACAGGGAGATATACATAAAGAAACTTCTTTATTATGTCGGTAGAATTTTTGATTCTGTTGAATTGAAGTATCTGTTAGCTAACCTTGTGAGCCGTTCAAGAAAAACTGCTTCAGCATCCTCCGATCAGTATGCACAGGATATGAATGTCCGTAAGCAGGTTTATACTGACTTCAATAAGAAATGGAACAAGATGCTCCCTGTTGTGAATGGATGGAAGGCGCTTTCAAAGCAAGCGGCTGAGATGGATGCGGTGGTTGTCGGTAGTGATCAATTGTGGCGTCCATCTAATATTGTAGGTTGTTACTTTACTTTAGAGTTTGTACCAGATAATATAAAGAAGGTTGCGTTCTCTACAAGCTTCGGAGTGCAAGAGTTGCCCAGACAACTTCATAAACATGCAAACAAATACTTGTCTCGTATAGAGTACATCAGTGTGCGTGAGAATTCAGGCGCTGATATTGTAAAGTCGGTGTCTGGGAAGGATGCTACTGTAGTATGTGACCCAACAATGCTGTTGACCGCTGAAGACTGGATGCATATACAGGCCGAGGCCCCATTTGCGCAGGGTGATTATATATTGATGTATCTTATGGGCAATAATCCCGAGCAAAGAGAGTTCGTGAAGAAGTTGAGTAAAAAGACGGGATGTCGTATCATTGGTTTGCTCCATGGCGCAACTTACATAGCTTATGATGAAGATGTGGTTGATGAAAAACCATTCAATGTGGGGCCTTCTGAATTTGTGAGTCTGATTCGTAATGCTCAATATGTGTGTACTGACTCATTTCATTGTATTGTATTCAGTATTCTTAATTCCACCAAATTCTTTGGTTTTAGAAGATGGCCTGATGGAAGTAAGTTTTCAGCGAATGACAGACTTTACACCTTATTGCAGTTTACGGGGCTTGAGAGGCGTATGCTGATGGGGGCTGAAGACGTGGACAAATGTGTTGCTGATGAAATAGATTTTGTTTCGGTGCTTGAAAAAGTTGCATCAAAGAGGAAGATGTCCATGGAGTTCTTAGTTAATGCACTTAAGGATTAATATTTCAGAATATGTCAGTTCTAGCCAATTTAGATAATTGCTGTGGTTGCTCTGCATGTGCAAATAAGTGCGCAAAAGGAGCTATTAAGATGAATTCTAATGCAGAGGGCTTTTTGCACCCGGTAGTCGATACTGCTAAATGTGTGGAGTGTGGGTGTTGCGAAGCAGTATGTCCCGCACTCGCTCCTGCAAGTTCTATATCAGGCTTCACACCTTTTGCTGTGGTCCTGCAACATAGAGATGAGAAGATTCGCTATCAGTCTACTTCTGGCGGTGCTTTTTCGGCTATTGCTGAAGAAGTTATCGAGCGTGGTGGTGTTGTGTTTGGTGCGGCCTTCCTATCTGGTTTTAAGGTTAGGCATGTTGAAGTCACCACTAAAGAGGGACTATCTAAGTTTCGGAACTCAAAATATGTGCAGAGTGAGATAGGAGAATGTTATAAAGATTGCCAAAAATATTTGGCAGATGGAAGAATAGTGTGTTTCAGTGGCACTCCTTGTCAAATAAATGGTTTGTATAAGTTCCTTGGGCATGATTACGATAATCTCATTGCCGTAGATGTTGTTTGTAAGTCTGTTCCTTCTCCTTTGGTGTTTGAGAATTATGTGGAATATAAAAAGCAGCAAGAGGGCGAAATATCTGATATTGTGTTCCGGGACAAGAATAGAGGATTCTTATATTGTACTATGGCACACTATGCCACTCAAAATGATAAAGTGTTAGCTAAGTCTTTGTATCGGAGGGGCTCAGAATCAGATGAATGGCTTCGTCTTTTCCTAAGTGGAATTATTAGTAGACGCTCTTGTATATCCTGCAAGTATCAGAGTGTGAATCGCCCAGGAGATTTCACCTTAGGTGATATATGGGAAACAGGCAGTGCTAAGTTTGATGATAACAAGGGTAGCACGATAGTTCATGTATGGACATCTAAAGGTAAGTCTTTTTTGGATACCATTTTAGGTAGAGTTCGACTAATTGATTATCCGATAGAGTGTTCAAGAGGGAGAGAACGTCAAAATACGCTGAAACTCTATCCTAATCGTGATGTGTTGTTTGCTGATGCCAACGAAATGGCTGTTGATAAGTTCTTTGCTAAATACGCTCCATATTCTATGAAAGTAAGAATCAAAAATTATGGCCGCTATGTTCTTTGGCGTTTAAATGTTCAAAGCCTTGTTCGGCATTTGAAGCATAGGAAGATACATGGGTAGTACGCTGTTTATGATGAAATTCAAGATTTATATGACGCCATTTATATGGCTACTAGGTATTATCAGTTGTAATGCTCAAACTACATTGTCAGAACTTTTGTTCAAGGAAGGAAAGACCACTGTAATTAAAAACATTGTGGATATGGGAGGAGAGGAACTTCGCCTTCCTAGGAATATAACTTTGAAATTTGAGAAAGGTGGTTGTTTGAGGAATGGAAGTATTGAAGCTGCTAACACATCCATTGTCGGATATAAGCAAGGTATTTTTGATGGAGTGAAGATACATGGTGAATGGAATGTGAAATATATTAGTACAGGAATGTTCAAAGATATTTCACAACTAAACTCATTGTCGAATTTATTTGCATTTGCATCTGAACAGGTGGATAATGTTATTGTCGTGGAGGACGGTTTTTATAACGTTGCGGCAAACCAGAATGGTGAAACCATATTATCTGTTCCTTCCAATACAGAGGTTATAATAAATGGTACAATAGAAATGCTTCCTAACGAATACACCAACTATTACATTGTGGGACTAAAAGGGGAAAACATTCGCTTGCATGGCAATGGTGCTATTGTGGGAGATAAGCATACGCATAAAGGAACCAAAGGCGAGTGGGGGATGGGGGTTAATCTTGCTAAATGCAAAAATGTTGATATTTACGACTTAACTATTCGTGATTGCTGGGGTGATTGTATTTATATAGGAGAGGAATCTGCAGATGTGAGGATAAATAATTGCACTTTGGAGCATGGTCGTAGGCAAGGAATTTCAATTACGTCTGCGTATAATGTCATCATTGAAAATACTCTTATAACAAATGTTGGTGGTACTGCTCCAGAGTATGCCATAGATATTGAGCCGAATAAGAATGAAATAGTTGATACGGTTATCATAAATAATGTAAAGTCGGTGAATTGTAAAGGTGGTATTTTGGCAGGTAGCGGAGCAGCAAATTCTTCCACAAAGAATATCTATATATCAGATTGCTATGTGGGAAAATTTGAAAAGCGTTCATATTGTTTTTCTAATACAGATGTTGTTATGCTTATAAATAGTACTTCAGATAAGGGAAATGAACCAAGTTTTTATAATTGTAAATCTGTAAGTGTGAGATGACGAACTATATTAATAAATTAAAATGAAAAAACTATTCATAGTAGTAAATGTAGACTGGTTCTTTTTGAGTCATAGAAAGGATGTGGCGTTGGCAGCTAAAGAGGCAGGGTGGGATGTTACTATCGTGACGGCGAATACTGGCAGGATGAAGGATATTGAGGCCTTGGGGCTGAAAACTATAAACCTGCCGATGACCCGTAGCGGGATGAATATAGTTCAGGAACTAAAGACTCTGAATTGGCTTCGGAATCTCTACAGGCGAGAAAAGCCTGACGTAGTGCATCATGTCGGTATGAAGA
The DNA here is from genome assembly GCA_964555325.1 of uncultured Muribaculaceae bacterium. Taxonomy (GTDB): domain Bacteria; phylum Bacteroidota; class Bacteroidia; order Bacteroidales; family UBA932; genus Cryptobacteroides. The sequence goes on along the minus strand of CAZKRZ010000089.1, from coordinate 2,021 downwards.
CCATCCTGTGGGGAACACTGGCCGCCAAGTTTAGTCGTGTGCATGGTGTTGTAAACGCGATTAGTGGATTGGGTGGTTTCTTTGCCGAGGATAATAAAGGACTACTTGCGCGTGTTATGCCTATGGTGCTTCGTTTTAGCCATAATCGCAATAATTTACTGTGTATCTTTCAGAATAACGAGGATAAGGATTTATATGTGAGGAATGGTATCATTAAGCCCGAGCAAGCACGATATATTAAGGGCTCAGGTGTGGATTTGAAAGAGTATTGCTACACTCCGGAGCCTAAAGCAGGAAAAATTAGGGTAATATTAACGGCGCGTATGATTGTGGAGAAGGGAGTTTTTATTCTGATTGATGCTGCTGAGAATTTACGTTCGAAGTATGATGGTAAAGTTGAATTCCTATTAGTAGGCGGATTGGATGATCATCCTGGGGCTATCACAGAAGAGCAGTTAGATACATTGTGTGATGGTTCGTACATACAGTGGCTGGGGTATAGAACGGATGTAAAAGAATTGTTGCAAAGTAGTCATATCGTGGCGTTTCCATCATATTATATGGAAGGGCTGCCAAAGTCGCTGATTGAGGCAGATGCAATAGGACGCCCTGTAATTACATGTGATTCTGTGGGATGTAAGGAGGCTGTTATTGATGGTTACAATGGGTATTTGATTCCAACTAAGAATGTGGATGCTTTATCGGAAAAGTTAGAAATCTTGCTTTTGGATACTGAGTTGCGACAAGAGATGGGAAGGAATTCTCGAGAATATGCGGAAGAGAACTTCTCAATTGATACCGTGATAGAAAAGCACTTGAATATATATAAGGAGTTGATTTGAAAATGCGAATCCTAATTACTGGAGTCCACGGTTTCGTGGGGGCGAATTTAGTCAAGGCACTTGCTCCAAATAATGTGATATATGGCTTGGATATTGTGTTTCCCGAGACGGATGGCGTAGTGAAAACTTTTGGATGGGATGATATTGGAGACCCGGATTTTCCAGAGGTCGATGCTGTGATTCATTTGGCCGGCAAGGCCCATGATACTCGCAATAAAAGTGCTTCCGATGCGTACTTTAAAGTGAATACTGGCCTTACTCGGCAGATATTTGATTGGTATCTTGCCAATAAGACAGCGACTAAGTTTATATTCTTTTCTACGGTGAAGAGTGCTGCGGATTATGTGTCTGGAGATGTCCTTACAGAAGAATGTGTCCCGACGCCTGTAGGCCCCTATGGTGAGAGCAAAATAAAGGCGGAGAATTATATAATTGAAAAGTTTGCGCCGGGGGCTCTCTCGCGCCCATATCACAATTTTGATGATGATGATTCCAGGGTGCCAGGAAAACAAGTGTACATCATGCGCCCGTGTATGATTCATGGACCGGGGAATAAAGGTAATCTGAATCTTCTTTATAGTGTTGTGCGTAAGGGTATTCCTTGGCCATTGGGAGCGTTTGAGAATAGACGGTCTTTCACCAGTGTCGATAACATTTGTTTTGTAATAGACGGGATTCTCAATAAGCCGGTTCCCTCTGGTATCTATCACATGGGCGATGATGAAGCTCTTTCTACAAACGAATTGATTCAAGTGATTTGCGGTGCTTTAGGAAAGAAAGCTCATATCTGGCGGCTACCGAAGGGTATGATGAATGGCATTGCTAAGGTCGGTGGATGGCTGCATTTGCCGCTGAACCCTCTACGCATGCAAAAACTCACCGAGAACTATGTCGTCTGTAACGCTAAGATTAAGACAGCTCTCGGTATCGACAAAATGCCCGTCCGTGCTAGGGATGGATTGACGGCTACGATTAGGAGTTTTAGGGATTGAATAGTTTTGTTTGAAATTGTCCTAAGAGCACACATAAACGGTAAGGATATTCCTCTGTACCTTTGCTTGAGTTCTGGTGGGCGATTCGAGAACTATTGATGAACGCAGTGAGGCATAGAGATTATAGGAGTAATACGCCTACTAAATTCTATCAGTATAGAGGTCGTTTGGAAATCGTTAATCCTAT
>CAZKRZ010000088.1:0-5924 GCA_964555325.1 uncultured Muribaculaceae bacterium | reverse complement strand
GGCCCAGGCGCTCCAAGCCCCAGAGCCTCCACAAGCGAGTCCAAAGACTCCACCGGATGAGCCACCTGCTCCCTGATCAGACGGTTACACCCCTGCGAACATACATCGTCCACCCTGCCGGGCAATGCAAACACTTCCCTGTCATAATCAAAAGCCAGCCGGGCTGTAAGCAGTCCCCCGCCCTTGGACTTGCTCTCCACAAGTATCGTGGCGGAGCACAAGCCGGCTATTATCCTATTGCGCCGCAGGAAATTTATGCGCAGCGGCACGGTCCCCAACGGATAGTCGGATAACAGACAGGAGCCCGGCGCATCGACAATGCGCCCCGCCCAGCCGCGATGCGCATACGGATACACCCTGTCTATGCCAGTCGCCATCACCGCAATGGTCGGCAGACCGCAATCCAGAGCTGTGGCATGCGCTATAATATCCGTCCCGTACGCCAGGCCGCTTACTACATGTGGAGAATGCGGAGTCCTGGACAGCGCAGAGACTATCTCGCGACACCATTCTCTCCCGTAGGGAGATATGTCCCTCGTCCCAACCACCGCTATATACGGACGCTTGTCGAATACTTCCTGCAGAGGTCTGTTCCCCCTCAGGTACAGCCCCATAGGAGCGTCCGGACATTCCGCAAGCGCAGACGGATAGCATTCATCCCCGAAAGGGACGAATGTACAACGGTCGCCTCCTCCGGTTTCAAGAGCGGCCAGTTCATCTTCCGCCCTCAAGAGGTCCTCCCCACACAGCAGTTTTACCTTACTATTGTACGGGCAGGCCTCTTCCCGTTCTCTCTGCGAAGCCTCAAACACCGCCGCCGCGCTCCCGAAATGTCCTACAAGCGCATGTGCCGTCTTGGGCTCGAATCCCAACACCATATTAAGGGCGCAAAGCGCCGTCTTCTCCCTTGTATCCATAGGCGCCAAACATAGGCAACAAAAACATAAAAAAGGTTCAAAAACATATCTTTTTTCGTTGTGTTTTTTATTTCCGGAGTGATTTGACGCACAGAAAGAGTATTTTTGCATGAATGGAATGGATTGACACACATACACACATCGCAGACGAAGCATTCCTCGGAGATGAAGAAGCGGTAATAGGCCGCGCCCTGGACGCCGGAGTCAGCGTCATGCTGCAGGCGGACATAGATTCGGGAGAGAGGGGGCACATGCTGGAATTGGTAGACAGTCACCCGGGAGTCCTGTTCCCGATGGCTGGACTTTATCCCGGTTCGGTAAACGCAGACTGGCAGAATGAGATCGAAGCCGTAATCAAATGTGCCGACACGCGCAACGACATCGTGGCAATAGGAGAAATCGGGCTCGACTACCATTACGGCAGGGAAACCGCACGCGAACAAAAGGCCGCCCTGCGCGCCCAGTTTGAAATCGCGGCTGCGCGCAACCTCCCCGTAAACATCCATCTGCGCGAGGCGACGGAGGATTTCTTCGAGGTCCTCGAAGAATGCAAACATCTCGGACTGAGAGGCAATATGCACGCGTACAGCGGCAGTTATGAGACATTCCTGCGGCTGCAGAAATACGGAGACTGGTACATAGGCATAGGCGGAGTGGTCACATTCAAGAACGCCTCGCTCCAGCAGGTGGCGGCGAGCGTCCCTCTGGACCATATCCTGTTGGAAACTGACGCTCCCTACCTCACTCCGGTACCACACAGAGGGACGCGCAACGAGAGTTCGTACATTCCGCTGATAGGCGCGCACATCGCGAAACTCAAAGGCATCTCTGTCGAGGAGGTCGCCGCCACGACAACGTCAAACGCCAAGAAACTGTTCAAACTTCCTATATGAATGCAAACAAATCGGAGCTGCTGATGATATACACCGGCGGCACCATCGGCATGAAAGAAGACCCTGCGGACCAGACGCTGAAACCGTTTGATTTCAGCCAGATTATAGAAGAGGTCCCGGAGTTGGGCAAATTCGCCGCCAATATCGACGCCTACACGTTCGACCCGCTCATAGATTCGTCGAATGTCACACCCGACCTGTGGCAACAGCTCGCCAAACTTATCGAAGAAAGGTACGAAGCCTATGACGGCTTCATCATACTCCACGGCACCGACACTATGGCATTCTCGGCTTCCGCACTCAGTTTCATGCTGTCGGGGCTGTCCAAGCCCGTCATCTTTACAGGCAGCCAACTGCCTATAGGCAAGCCGCGTACAGACGGCAAGGAGAATCTGATCTCGGCAGTGGAAATAGCCTCCACCGTAGACGCAGACGGCAGGGCAATGGTCCCCGAAGTCGCCATATTCTTCGATTCGATGCTGTTGAGAGGCAACCGCTCCACCAAGGTAAATGCGGAACATTTCAACGCATACGCCTCGCCCAACTGCCTGCCGCTTGCAGAAGCCGGCATCAGCATCAAATACAACACAGGCCTCATCCGGCATCCCAAACACGGGCAGCCGCTGCGCATAAACACCAAGCTGGACACCAGGGTCTCCATTCTAAAAATACATCCGGGCATAACTCCGCAGGTAGTGCGCAATATCCTGCTCGGTCCGGAGACACGCGCCGTCATATTGGAGACTTACGGCTCGGGTAACGCCCTTACAGCCCCATGGTTTCTGGACATCATACACGAATCATCAGCCATGGGCAAGATACTGCTCAATGTGACGCAATGCCTGCAGGGCAGCGTGAACATGTCACTTTATGCGACGGGCAAGTCCCTGCGCGATGCCGGAGTACTGCCAGGATACGACAGCACGACGGAGAGCGCGCTCGCAAAACTATTCCATCTGATGGGCCTTTATCCCGACAATGCCAGCGTAAAGGAACTGCTTCTTCAGGACCTTCGCGGAGAAATCACAGCCGACTGCCAAACAGTATAAAAACAGGGTTTTTCCGCATTCTGAACGATTCAGGCATTGGGTTTTGGAAATAAATTACTAAATTGCATCGGTTTTGTAGGCTGATGCAATCCAGCCTGCCGCTTGAAATTTTTAACTATTTAATACATTATCAATTAAACACACAAAAACTATCATGAAAAAGTTTTTTATGTTGTTGGCGACTGCCGGTCTTCTGACCGTCTCCGCAAACATTGCATCCGCCCAGGACGAGCAGGCCGCAGCTGCGGCTCCCGCACAGGAGACAGTCGTTGAGACGACAGCCGATGCGGAGATTAATCCGTTCGACGTCAATAACGAGATGCCTCTCCACCAGGCCCTCAAGACTTACTTCATCCAGGGTGGTGCAGGCTTCATGGCTCTCATCGTCATCTGCCTCGTTATCGGTCTCGCACTCGCTATCGAGCGTATTCTCTACCTCACTTTCGCAAAGACCAACGTCAAGGCTCTCCTCGAGAAAGTCGAGAAGGCTCTCAACGAGGGTGGCGTAGAAGCAGAAAAGGATATCTGCCGTGACAGCCGCGGCCCTGTCGCAAGCATTTTCTACCAGGGTCTCCTTCACTACGACCAGGGCGTCGATGTCGTTGAGAAGAACATCGTTTCCTACGGCTCCGTCCAGATGACCAACATGGAGAGCGGCCTCTCTTGGATCAGCCTCTTCATCAGTCTCGCACCGTCCCTCGGATTCCTCGGTACAGTTATCGGTATGATCCAGGCATTCGACGCTATCCAGGCTGCCGGTGATATCTCCCCTAACATCGTTGCTGGAGGTATGAAGGTTGCTCTTATCACCACCGTCGGCGGTCTTATCGTCGCTATGATACTCCAGGTCTTCTACAACTACATCCTTGCGAAGATTGACTCCCTCACCATAGATATGGAGGATTCTTCCATCAGCTTCGTAGACCTTCTCACCAAGTATCAGGCAAAATAAATCCGCCCAGTCAGGGCAATTGAATGATGAAAAATTACAATAAAATATTCAACGTCATCATGTGGCTGCTGATCGCGATCAGCGTCGTCGTGCTGGTGTGCGGATTCGTCATCGGATTCGAGGCCAACGACGGACAGCTCACGGATGTGATGTTCTACTGGACATATATCATCCTCGGCATCGCTCTCTGCGCAGTAGTCATTTTCGGTGCCTGGATAGCCTTCAAGAACAGCCCGAAGAATCTCCTCAAGGCGATTCTCCTGCTGCTCGGTGCGGCTGTCGTCTGCGGCATCGTGTATCTGGTGGCGCCCGGCAAGCCCGCTATGGGCATGCTTGAGCAGCCGAGCGCAAGCACACTCAAACTTACCGATACAGTTCTTGACCTCTCATATCTGCTGGGCGGCGTGGCTATCCTCGCTATCCTCGTAGGAGAGATCTACAGCTCGGTTCGTAACAAAAAGTAATACGGGTTATGGCTAAGAAGAAAACTCCAGCAATCAATTCCAGTTCGACAGCCGATATAGCATTCCTGCTGTTGTGCTACTTCCTCATGACTACAACCATGGGATCGCACACCGGTCTGTCGCGCCGACTCCCTCCTATCCCTGATGCAAATCAGAAAGTGGAGGACCAGAAGGTCAACCGCCGCAACATCATCATCGTGAAGATCAACGCTGCGGACAAACTTCTTGCCGGCAATGAGCAGATTGTGGTTAGCCAGCTCAAAGACAAGATCAAAGAGTTTCTCACGAACCCCACCGACAACCCCAACCTGCCTGAGAAGGAAGTAAAGGAAATCGAGGGATTCGGTTCCTATCCGGTCTCCAAGGGCGTTATCTCCCTGCAGAATGACCGTGGAACAAGTTATCACGCATATATCGCCGTCCAGAACGAACTGGTGAAAGCCATCAACGAACTTCGTGATGACTTCTCATACAGGAACTACGGCAAGCGATATGAAAGGCTTACTGAAGAGCAGCAGGACATTGTCAAGAAGGCAATTCCCCAGAACATCTCCGAGGCAGAGCCTAAGAATGTTGCAAAGAAGTAAAGGAGGATAAGGATTATGTCAAAATTTGGAAACAGCAACGATAAGAAAGAAGTACCCGGAATATCTTCGGGCTCTCTCTCCGATATCGTGTTCATGCTCCTGTTCTTCTTCATGGTTACAACCAACCTGCGTGAGACAGAGAACAAAGTGATCGTCAAGACTCCCGAGGCTTCGGAAGTCATCAAACTCGAGAGGAAGGATTTGGCTTCGTATATCAACATCGGTACTCCTACACGCCCCTATCAGGCACAGTATGGTACAGATGCCCGCATACAGCTCAATGACTCTTTCAAGACCGTCGATGACATCCGCGACTTTATCGCTGCAGAGCGCGAGAGTATGAGCGAAGGTGACCGTCAATTCATGACGACCGTTATCAGGGCTGACGAAGATGTCAGAATGGGTATCATCACAGACGTAAAGCAGGAGCTCAGAAGGTGCTCCGCTCTCAAGATCATGTACGATGCCCGCAGACCTGCAGAGAAGTAACGTTCACTACATAATAAAAATAACCCGCTGCCTTTCGACAGCGGGTTATTTTTTAGTTGAATCTTATTGCGCTATAAACTGATAGACTATATTACCAACATGACGGGAAGGAGCAGAGGGATCGCTCGAAAAGCGGCTGCGCCTGGCGGCATTGATTGCAGCCCTGCGCATACAGTCGTCTGCCGAGGATAATTCGTCCTGCACCTTGGCGTCCAGCACTTTACCGGAATTGTTCACAGTGATGATGACGGTCACCATACCTGCTCCCATACATTTGTAGGCAGGAGTCGGGAGGTAACTGCCCTTGCGGCCGCCCAACTCATAGGAAAGCACGGTAACGCCCGAATACTGCGACTCGGAAGCCTTGTTGTCGTCCTGCCGCTGCTGCTTCGTCACCGGGTCGGCAAATTCCTCGGACATATCATGCTGGGGCACGCCGTCCGAGAGGTCCTGCCGCAAGCGTTCCGCGTCCTAGTAGAGCTGCTCGGCATCCGTGCCTCGGTCATCCTTGAGCGTCGACCTGTTTACCGCGATATTGCGGTAATCAAGCCCGCCGGATTCGCTCTCGGCAAG
>CAZKRZ010000087.1:0-5980 GCA_964555325.1 uncultured Muribaculaceae bacterium | reverse complement strand
CCAAAAAAATGTAATTTTGCTCGAGAAAAAGTATTTGAATACGCTATGTACAGAGATGATTTTGACAACAACCGTTTCCACGAGAGGCAAACGGATGACGTATACTCGAAACCGGTGAGGGCGGGTAAGCGTACCTATTTCTTTGACGTGAAGGCCACAAGAGGGGCTGATGACTTATATCTGACAATCACGGAGAGCAAGCGGCGCCAGGAGAGCGACGGACGTTTCGCATACGACAAACACAAGATATTTCTCTACAAGGAGGATTTCGAGAAGTTCCAGGAGGGCCTCACCGATGTAATCGAATACATCAAGAACAACTGTTTCGACGGTGAGATTCCCATCAAGAACTACGACAACGAGGAAGAGAACGGTCTTGCATAATTCAAGTGGATTCGATATATTTGCGAATGATTGGGATTGACCGAGATGATAGAAAAAATCAAGCATGAAGCAACCAGACTCATCGCCCTTTATGAATCGGAAAAGGAAAGGGCGGACGGACTTGCAAGAGAGCTTGAGAGCAAGGAGGAGGAGGTCAGGACCTGTCGGAAGCAGATATTGGAGTTACAAGATCAGATAGAGATTCTGAGGCTCAAAGGAGCATTCGGAGACGGCGGTGATAGCTCCACCTCGTCAAAAGAGATGATTGACAACCTTATACGGGAGATAGACAAGTGCATTTCCCTTTTGCGCGGATAAAGGATGGCGGGACAGAAGATAAACGTCAAACTTGCGGAGAAGCAATTCCAGTTCACGGTCGCGGACCAGGATCAGGAGAGCATCATCCGACATGCCGCAGAAAGGATAAACAAGGCAATTGACGAACTCTCCGTGAAATTCCCCACCTTGTCCATGCAGGACAAGATCAGCATAGTGGCGCTGAATGAATGCAGCAACAGTATAGCCGGGGGACAAAAGATAAAGGAGATGAAAAAGGATGAAGAATCCCTGCTCCGCGACCTCAAAAACTATCTGGATAATATTGAGACTAAGTAGCCGTTAGTCCCCAGTTGCCAAAAACAACATTTAAACAAGGGAAACGGGTAAACTCGCTGACGGATGGCGCGCCGGAACATTCCGGATACCTGAACATCGGCGGAGCCCAAATCGTGGCGTCTCGATTTTTCGGACATCTTGACTGACGGCTTTTACATAGCGTCTGCTTCACATGAGAGTGAGGCGGACGCTTTTGTTTTAAGGACACATTTAATAACTATATATATTGTCATGACAACAGCAATTATCATTTCAATATTGGCGGGAGCGGCAATAGCTCTCGGCATCTATATCCCCGTCCGGAAAGCGGGGCAAAAGGGCAAGAAGGAGCAATGGCTCAAGGAGGCCGAAGCGCAGGCAGAGGCCGTCAAGAAAGAGAAGATGCTCCAGGCAAAGGAGAAATATCTCCAGCTCAAGAGCGAGCACGACCAGTATGTGAGCGAGCGCAAGGCCAAGCTCCGCGAAGAGGAGAACAAGATCTCCCAAAAGGAGAACGCCATCAACCAGCAGCAGGCCGAACTCGGACGCAAGTTGAACGATGCGGAGAACGCCAAGAAGTCTCTCCAGGCACAGAGAGAGAATTTCGCCAAGAAGACAGAAGAATACAACTCCCTCATACTGCAGGTAAACAAGCAGTTGGAAGAGATTGCCGGCATGACTGCCGAAGAGGCAAAGAACATGCTCGTGGAGAATCTCAAGGCCGAGGCCCGCACCCAGGCACAGGCATACATCAACGACACTATCGATGAGGCGAGGCTGAATGCAGCCAGAGAGGCCAAGCGTATAGTCATCACCACCATACAGCGCACCGCAGCCGAGACTGCAATCGAAAATGCAGTCACCACATTCCCCATTGAGAATGACGACATCAAGGGACGCATCATCGGACGCGAGGGACGCAACATCCGCGCCCTGGAGGCCGCAACAGGCGTGGAAATAGTCGTGGACGACACTCCCGACGCCATCCTGCTTTCGGCATTCGACCCGGTCCGACGCGAAGTGGCGCGTCTCGCACTGCACCAGTTGGTGATTGACGGCCGTATCCATCCTGCACGTATCGAGGACGTAGTCACCAAGGTGCGCAAACAATTGGATGATGAGATTCTCGAGACCGGCAAGAGGACATGCATCGACCTCGGCATCCACGGTATGAGCATAGAGCTCGTCAAACTGATCGGCCGCATGAAATACCGTTCGTCCTACGGACAGAACCTCCTGCAGCACTCAAGGGAAGTCGCCAACATCTGCTCTATCATGGCTTCCGAACTCGGTCTCAATCCCAAAGTCGCCAAGAGAGCAGGTCTCCTGCATGATATAGGTAAGGTCTCAGAGGAGGATCCCGAGTTGCCGCACGCACTGCTTGGAGCCAAACTCGCCGAGCAATGCAAGGAGCGCCCCGAGATTGTGAACGCTATCGGTGCACACCATGAGGAGATGGAGATGACCAGCATCTACTCCCCTCTCGTACTCGTAGCCGACGCCATATCAGGTGCACGTCCCGGAGCACGCCGCGAGGTCATCGAGTCCTACATCAAGAGGCTCAAGGACATGGAGAACCTCGCACAGGAGTACCCCGGCGTAACCAAGGCATACGCCATCCAGGCAGGTCGTGAACTCCGCGTCATCGTGGGTGCAGAAGATGTCTCCGACGAGCAGGCAACAAGCCTGTCGGCAGAGATTGCCCAGAAGATACAGGACGAAATGACCTATCCCGGTCAGGTAAAGATAACTGTGATACGCGAAACACGCGCCATTGCCTTTGCGCGTTAGCGCAAAGGCCTGTGCCCCACAGCCCGGAAAGCCTTCATGGCACGGGCCACATCGTCGAATTCCTCGGCAGGCATAGCAAAATCACGGAATTTCTCCCATACGCACCCCACGGCAAGCGCTGTGGGGTGTGTCATATCATCCCCGTAGAAACGATAGTCCCTCAGTTCATCAAGGATAGTCTCATAGGCAGGGAAATACTCCGCTCCGTCCGGATGGGCTGTTATTATGCCATCCGTCGCAAGCAGCAGAGTCGCCTTTGAGAGCTGGTTGGAATGCGCCCCGTTCCACAGATGCCGCACGGGGCTGACGGTAAATATCACCTTGCGGCCGCTGCCTGCCAACGAAAGTATCCCCTCGAGCGCTGCCTCCACCTCTGCCACAGACAGGGAGCGGTGTACGAACTCCGAAGCATTGCGTTTGAGACAGTTGGAGACGACATGGCCGTCCTTTTCCCATACCCAGGAGGTGCCGAGGGTGACTATGATACGGTCACAACGTTCCCAAAACTGCCTGGCGGCATCAAGCGCGGCATTGGCATCATTCAGAAACTCCCCTATATCTGCCCTGGCAAACGAGGTATGGTGGCTGTGCGAGCACCACAAGGAAGAGCCGGCGCCCATCATAACGGCGTCCGCCTCGGAGAAATGCCTGCCCGAAGCTATTCGCTCGAGCGAGTTGAGTATGGAAACAGGATTGTACAAAGTCCCGAAAGGGTTGACCAATGCGTCAAAGCCTCCGGAGACCAGTTTGGCACCGACACCGTCGGCAAAGCAGCTGCCGAGTACCAGCACATGATTGGAGAGGCTGACGCCGAAACGACTACGCCCGGCGTCAACCGTTGTCTGCAACTTAATCATAACCAGATCAAAGGATTGCGCAAAGGAAGATTGCGCAGCACTTCCGCATGCTCGGGAAAATGCTCGAGTGACTCCCACAGGCTGAACCACCTGTCTGTGCCCTCCGTCCCGGAGACCGTCTTGGAATGATACCAAGCCAACACCAGGAACGGCTGGGCGACCGGCCATTCATTCCAGTCCACTATATCCTCGCCATAAGGCCACATGGACCTGTCTTCTATATACGGGACGAGAAAATCCACTCCGAGCCTCATATTGTGCCCCTCCTCCGTCGTCTACTCCCAGAGGTCATCCTCCGGTGTGGAGAGTATCTGGCAGAGACCTGCCATGGCATCCAGATTGAAAATGGAGTAGGCATACGACTTGGTGCGCCTCGTCTCCATTGGGAAACTGCCGTCCGGAGCCATCTGCTGGAACATCAGCACCTCCTTGAAACGCTTGCGGCAGAAGTCCAGAGTCTCCTCATCGCCTGTATATCTGGCAAATGCCGACACCTGCAATGCCCAACAAGTACCATGGTTATTGGCGGCACGCATCTCCGCTTCTCCACGGGATGTCGTGGTCAGCCATTCTATGAAGTCGCGGAACCATTCCTTGGTCCCCTCTGCGACTTCCTTGTCCAGCATGCCGCCCTGCTCCAGACGGAGCAGGGCCTGTGCCACCTCGACAAGGTGTATCGAATCGATTATACCTATACTCCAGCCACTGCGCTTGCCTATGATTGCCTGGGCATAGAGCATATTCGGCGCCATCATGGTCTCCTGATCCATAAACCAGGCACGGACATGTGGCTCGACCGCACGGGCGTATGCCTCATCGCCTGTCAGCAGCCATGCCGATGTCAGATCCCCCACTATCCTGCTCAGGCGTATCATAGCCTGACGGTGGCTCTTGAACACATTCGGATTGGACTCGCCGTCGTGGCTCTTGTACGCTCCGCCGGGATTGTCAGGGTCAGGCCAGAAATAATCCGCCTGCGAATAAAAATCATGAATACCGCCCTCGCTCTGCTCCGCAACGAAATCCGTCACTGTAACGGGAGCGAGTGTCAGGGCACTGTCTGCCCGGGAGATAACCTCCTCGCGCAAGACATCCGCAACCATCTCCCGGGCGTCATGTACGCACCCAGCAGACAGCAATGCTGCCAGAGCGATGCCGGCAACCGCCAACATGCGCCTGCCTGTCATCGTCTCATCCCCCTCAACTGCGCGGCAAGAGAACCGTTCATGGCGGATTTCATCATCTTGCGTGCGCCATCGAACTGCTTGAGGAGTTTGTTGACCTCCTGCAAGGATGTGCCGGAGCCGTCCGCAATACGCTTGCGGCGCGAGCCGTTCAGACACTCGGGATGAGCCTTCTCGTACGGGGTCATAGACTGGATGATGGCTTCAGTAGACTTGAATGCATCGTCAGGTATATCCACATCCTTGAGAGCCTTGCCGACACCGGGAATCATCGAAGCGAGTTCTTTCATATTACCCATCTTCTTGACCTGCTGGAGCTGGTTGTAGAAGTCATCCAGAGTGAACTGGTCCTTGACAATCTTCTTTTTGAGTTCCCTGGCCTGTTTCTCGTCATACTGCTCCTGCGCCCTCTCGACGAGGCTGACCACATCACCCATACCGAGAATGCGGTCCGCAATACGCTGGGGATAGAATATATCCAGAGCCTCCATCTTCTCTCCCGTGGAGATGAACTTGATGGGCTTGCCTGTCACGGCGCGGATAGAAAGCGCAGCACCTCCGCGGGTATCGCCGTCCATCTTGGTCAGCACGACTCCGTCGAATGCCAGTCTCTCATTGAAGACCTTTGCTGTCTCCACCGCATCCTGTCCTGTCATGGCATCCACGACAAACAAGGTCTCGGTGGGCTGCACAGCCTCCTTGAGAGTGGAGATTTCCGTCATAAGTTCCTCATCCACAGCCAGTCGTCCGGCAGTATCTATGATTACTGCCCCGTATCCCTCCTGGCGTGCCTTGGCAATGGCTTCACGCGCTATCTTGACAGGGTCTTTCTCACCTTCCGGACTATAGACCGGCACACCAATCTGTGCAGCAAGGGTCTGGAGCTGTCCTATAGCCGCCGGCCTGAATGTGTCACAGGCTGCGAGCAGCACCTTCATTCCCCTCTTGCTCTTGATGTTGAGCGCCAATTTACCGGAGAAAGTCGTTTTACCGGAACCGTTGAGACCCGCCACGAGAATCACTGCCGGACTGCCCTTGAGATTGATGTCCTGGCCGTCTCCGCCCATAAACTCCGCAAGTTCGTCATGGACGATCTTGACCATCATCTGCTGGGGCTTGACCGCAGTGAGGACATCATGTCCTATGGCCTTTTCCTTGACCCTGTCGCAG
>CAZKRZ010000086.1:0-6039 GCA_964555325.1 uncultured Muribaculaceae bacterium | reverse complement strand
CTGTTCGATGTCAGCCTGTTGCACAGCATAGTGCTCGGCGTCATCATCAGCGTCGCAGGAGTATTCGGCGACCGGTTCGAATCTATCTGGAAACGCGCATTCGGCGTCAAGGACAGCGGCTTCATCGTACCGGGGCACGGTGGATTGCTTGACAGGTTTGACAGCACTCTGGCGGCAATGCCGGTAGGATGTGTGTATATGGTCCTGTTTGATTTGTTGTAACAAAATAGTTTTACGCCCTATGGACAAGACAAAAGATGTTGCGCTGGTACTGTCCAGCGGTGGCCCGAGAGGATTTGCATACATCGGAGCCATAGAAGAACTCGAAAGACGCGGCTATCACATCACATCGGTAGCCGGTTCATCCATAGGGTCGCTTGTAGGAGGCATATACGCGGCAGGCAGACTCCACGAATTCAAGGAGTGGCTGTTCAACCTGTCCAACTGGCAGATCATGAAACTGCTGGATGTATCCATGGGACGCAACTATCTGCTCAAAGGCACCAAGGTCATCAATGCGATTAAGACCGTCGTTCCCGAAGTCATGATAGAGGACCTGGAGATTCCTTATGTCGCAGTCGCTACGGACCTGTATACTGGCGAGCCGTATGAATTCCGCAGCGGACCTCTGTTCGATGCCATACGAGCATCCATCTCCATTCCATCCATGTTCAAGCCAGTCGAGAACAGCTATCACACATTTATCGACGGGGGACTCGTCAGTACATTCCCCTTGGGGAGGGTAGCGAGGAGCGGACACGACCTGCTGGTCGGATTCGATGTCAACACTACAGACGAGAAAGAGATAGACGAATTCCTACAGTTCGTCCATAGGCAGGAAGAGGAGACCAGCGAGAGACGCAGAAGCATACTCGAGCGCATAGGCAACGAATCCACCCTGCTGGACAAGGTAAGAGCCATCAGTGATGAGGGGGAGAGTTGGATACAGGGCTTCAAGGAAGGCCTCGAGGAGAAGAAAAAACTCGACGACTCCGCCCCTGTAGAGAAAGACAATGACTATGTGTCGCTGCTCTCGCGCTCATTCGCCATAGCCAACCACACCATCGCCAAACTCGAGACGCAGATGTACAAGCCGGATATTCTCGTCACCATGAGCATGGACTCCTATGGGGCGATGTCATTCTCCGACTATACCAAGGGAGAAGAAATATCCGAACGCGGACGCGCCCTAATGGCGGACGCACTGGACCGCTACGAGAGTCAGTGACCCTCCTCCTCTATCAGGCGAAGCAGTTCGTCAACAGCCTTGTCCTCAGATACATGGCGCAGCACTGGAGTCTTGCCGCGGTAGATTGACACGAGCCCGTTCCCCTCTCCTACATAGCCCCAATCGGCATCTGCCATTTCTCCGGGGCCGTTGACGATACAGCCCATGACGGCTATCACCATGCCCTTGAGGTGAGAGGTCCTCTCCTTGACACGTTCAAATGCACCCTGCAGGTCATACATTGTACGGCCGCAGCCTGGGCAGGCAATGTATTCGGGCTTGTAGAAGCGGCGGCGGCATGCCTGCATCAGTTCGTCTGCAAGGTAGGTGTCATACTCCGCGCCGAAGTCGCTGTGCAGTTCAATATCGTCTATTTCCTTGTCGAGCAGGGCCTTGCCGAAGTCGCAGGCGACATCGAGTATCAGCTGCTCGCGTGAGACGCCGCTGTAGTCAGCCACAGCCTTGCGTCCGTCCATGGTCATGCTGCGGCGTCCGGACTCTCTCAGTCCTCTGTATCTGTCTGCAAGATAATGTCCTACGGCTATCTCATTCACGGGGTCTTCGGTCAGCGATACGCGCAGCGTGTCACCAATGCCGTCCTCCAGCAGGGCAGAGATGCCCACGCAGGACTTGATGCGTCCGGAGTCACCGTTTCCTGCCTCCGTGACACCTATGTGCAAGGGATACATCTTGCCGCTCTCCTGCATTTTGCCCACGAGTAGGCGGTATGCGTCCACCATCACGCGGGTGTTGCTGGATTTGAGGGAGACCGCGACATTGTCGAAATCCTTGGCGCGGCACATCTCTATCCATTCCATGGCCGCCTCCGCCATGGCGAGCGGAGTGTTGCCGTATAGCGAGGTTATATAGCTGCCAAGCGAGCCGTGGTTCAGTCCTATACGCACGGCAGTGCCGTGTTCGCGGCAGACATCCAGGAACTCGGCAAAACGGCTCCGCGCCTGCTCGTGGTCCGCGTGGAAATTGCCCGGATTGATGCGCACCTTGTCCACATACGGAGCCACCGCTATGGCAGTCTGCGCGCTGAAATGTATGTCTGCGACTATAGGCACGCGTATACCTTCATTTCTCAGAGTCTCCCTGATGGTCTTGATGTGCTCGACATCATTCAGACCGGGCACCGTAATGCGTATGATTTCCGCTCCTGCCTGCGCCATTTTGCGGCACTGCGCGAGCGTGGCTGCCTCATCGGAAGTATGAGTGTTGCACATGGTCTGGACGGCTATAGGGCGTCCGCCACCTATTGTCACATCGCCGATTCTGACGGCCGTGGAGATCTGATTGGGTTTCATCATTTCTTTTTGGAACTTGCAGGTTTATAGACACTTTCGTATGCTTCCCTGCGCAGCATGGACTTGGTCTTGCCGGAACGTTTGGTCAATTGGAACTGTACTCCTGCGCTCAACATCATGTCGAACGGATAGGCAAATCTGTAATAATACGGACTGTGATAGTCAGGGTCATAGAGAGTAGACCAGGAATAGCGCACTCTCAACTTGAGGTGAAACTCGACAGGGGAGAATACAAGTCCCACACCTACACCACCATACAAGCCGTAATCCCACCTCCTGTCGGTGTCCATAAACGCATTACGGTATTTCTCGTCTACATCCTCACCGAAACGCGATATATTCAGGCGGTAGCCGGCATACGGACCGACATCTGCCAGTATCTTGAAATTGTTGAAATCCACGTGCGCCTCCATCATCAGCGGCATTTCGACGACATCGTACACCGCCTTGACAGCCCCGTGTATGTTCTGGATACTGCCTGTCTCCTTGTTTTCCTTGAACTGGTAGCCCTCATTGCCATAAAACAGTCCGACCTGCAAGCCGAAATAAGGCATATAGCCGAACATCTTGTAATACCGCGTATACGTGACACCGACATAGCCGGGAGACATGAATGCCTTCTGGCTGTATTTCGGGTTGAAAGACATCGAGTTGCGCGTGACGCCATATTCAACTCCTACGAGCGAATAGTCATTTATGACAAACTTCTGCGCGGAAATGATGGAATCCGCCTCCGCGAGCAGAGGGTCATCCGTCAACAGTGTGTCCGCAGCAGGGGAGGCTGCAGACGCCATTGCGCATAGGCACAGTCCGAGTGCAAGTGCTGCCGTTCTTCTATTTTTCATCTGATACGACATCTGTTTTTGTGTGTCCGAAAAGCCTTTCAATATCGATGGCCTGATCTATGTCCGTGGACTCCAATATCTCTATGTATTCGTTCTCTCCGTCTATCTTGTAGAAGAGGACACTCTCCGGCTGACGCTGCGAGAGCAGGTCTCCCGTATCCACCAGTCCGTTGCGGTTTACATCCTCTGTCATTCTCAGACAGTATTTGCCGGCCTTGAGGTATTTAAATGTAACAGTCGAGTCGGACTCTATCACATACTGGCGCAACACATTGCTTTTCTGCTCGTTGAGCAGGTCTACGATGTATTTTGCACCCTTGACTCCGGACAGGCGCAGGGTGAGTGAACTCAGTTTTACATCATCCGGCAGACGGAACTTGACCTCCGAACTGTCGGAACGGAATCCGTTTATGTCACGGAATACCCCTTCGGGGAATTTGACACGATAGTCGTATCCCGGTCTGAATGCGACCTCCGGATATATATGGTAGACACGCAGATTGAGAGAATCCCGCAATACGGAGAATTTGCATTCCTCCTCGACCTGACGGGGATTGATACTGTGGAAACGGACCGAATCGAAGTCCGCATTGATGAGTGGATACTTAAACTCCACTGTCACGCCATTCTCCTCTACCATATCGCCGGCGACATCCGTCTTGACGACACAGATCGTGTCTTCGTGCTTGATATTGCCGCGGTTACGGCGCGCCACCCTTGCCGGCACAGGATTGACGAGACGCAACTCTTCCGTAAACGGAAGCAGGACGCCGAGGCTGTCGGTCTTGAGATAGTTTACCTTGAGGTGGAATGTATCCGGCATAGCCCGGCGGTCATTCACCCATATCTCAAGGCTGTCACGCTGTGGATTGAACTGGGTTATCAGTCTGTCAGCAGGCACACCGGAGATCCACATGGTATCTATATGCGCCTTGGGGGCCATGAACGAGACGAAACATGCACGATCTGCCGTCCTGCCATGATTCTTGATGTACTGGGTGGCATTGGCTTCTTTGAAGAGACGGAGTTCTAATTCCTCCTTGCGCATACGGCAGGACACGGTATCCGTCATTTCGAATTTCATGACCTCGGGCAGAGAGTCATTGACCACGGTCACGGGTCTTATATTACCGGAAACAAACGCAACCGATTCTGTACCGGGGTCATAGAGATTGTTGCTGTTGTCATCCATCACAGCATACATCCTATAGACCGTATCGGGAATATTGCGCATGCAGAAGAATCCCCAGTCGTCTGTCAATGCCACAGCGTCGGCAGGGGACTTGAATACGGCAGAGTCGCTCAGATCCGAATACAGCAGCACCTTGGCACCTTTGACAGATTGCAATGTACTGCAGTCGCGCACGACACCTGTTACCATCATGGTGTCAATCCTGTCGCCCGTGGAGAATACATAGGTGTATCCAGGGAACATATTGCCCTCGTTGTTATCGGCAATCGCATCCGTAAACTCCAGAGTATAAGTCGTATTGGGACGGAGCGTATCCTCCACTGTGACAACAACGCTCCTGCCGCGCAGTTTTGCCTTGACGCTGCCGTTCTTGACAGGAGGGGAGAGGGTGATATTGCGCGCGTTCTTGATAGTGACGAACTCGTCAAATGAGAATACGAAACGCGCCCCTGTCAGAGGGACTCTACGCACATTGGTCTCCGGCATCACCGAATACATATACGGAGGGATGGTGTCCTTGTCTCCGCCTGTGGGCGCAGCCGTGGTGTTGGCACAGGAATGCGTCGTCAGCAGCGGCACGAGTATCAGGAGCACCGGCAGTATAGGGAAGTATTTTGACAAGAATCTTTTCATTCAAGCTGTTTGTTATTGGTGTATCCGCGTGACATTCTGCACGCCGGGGATAGATTCCAGGTTCTTGATTATTTCATCCAAAGCGCTGCGGTCCTTGACGAGCATATCGAGGCGTCCCTCGAATATACCGCCGTCTGCCCTGAGGGATATATCCCTGATATTCACGCCCATAGTGAGAGATATGAAATGCGTGATCTCATTCAGCAGACCGATGCGGTCAATGCCGTCGAGCTCGATGCGCACCGGGAATTCACTGGAAGTGTGGAGCTGCGACCAGTCCGGCACTACCACCCAGTCTCCATGTCTGGACGCCGTCTTGTCCGCTTCCTTGCAAGTCTTCTTGTGGATTGTGAGCACTCCGTTGGGGCTCTTGATACCGATGACGGGGTCTCCGGGTATAGGATTGCAGCACGGGGCGATGACAAACTCACCGCTGCGTCCGTAACTGCTGCGTATCGCCGTGCGGCTGCTTGAATACTGCGGATCTGCAAGAATGTCGTCGATACGGGAGGTATTTATGACACCGACCGCTATTCTGAAATAGAGTTCGTCCACAAACGGCAGCTGGGTACCGGCAAGCAGGCGCTTCAGAGTCTCATTGGTGACCTTTTCGCCCTTGGCCTGCAGATGGTGTTCCAGTTTGCGCCGTCCGTCCACAATCAGCTGGGCATTGTCACCGCGGAAGAAATCCATCACTATGGATATGGCGTGATGCGTGCGCAGGAAACTCAGCCATTCGATTTTGGGGTGTCCGCTGTCCGCAGTGATGATTTCGACCATGTCGCCTGCCTTGAGTTTCTGCGACAGGGGGACGAGTTTCTGGTTGATTTT
>CAZKRZ010000085.1:0-6105 GCA_964555325.1 uncultured Muribaculaceae bacterium | reverse complement strand
GGGCATCCTTGAGCCGTTTGACATTGGCGGACGAATTGAGCCCGTAGCCGTCAATGACCTCCGACGCGCTGAATTTCGTATGTCCGTCGAGTATGGCCTTGAGCAGGCTGACCTGGAACGTCGTCAGTCCGTACATCTCCGCACTGAATCTCGGGCGGTGTATCGCCATGATGCACTCCAGGGCCTCTATCAGTACCGGCTCCATGATATATCCCTTGGACAGATGGTCGCATATCGCCATGAACTGGTTGATGTAGTAGATGTCGCAGCGGAACAGCCTGCACACGCCGCGCATCAGTTCGTTGTCCACCACCTTGCCCGATGTCAGCAGGCTCCTGGTAATGTGTTCGATGATGTCCTTCTCCGTGATAGGGGAGGGGGAATAGCATTCGCAGAGTCTCCAGAAATACTTCTTGTCCTCGAACAGATACTTCATCGCATTGAGCATCGAGCCTGCGAAAACGAAGTTGCAGCTCTCCGAGCCTTTCATCTCCTTTGCCACTCCTTCGAATGTCTTCAGGAGCCTGTCAAAGTCATCGACGAATGTGATACTCTGGAAATCATTGAATACGATACATATACGCATGCCCCTGTCCTGGGCGAGCATATACGGCAGCCTGAATACGGCGAGCGCGTCCTCCATGTCCGTGCTGCCCTCCGGCGTCAGTATATGACCGAATGCGTCAAACTGCTCCGGGTCAAAGGCGAATCTGCTGCCAGTCAGATAATTGGCTATGATGTCCTCATATTCTCCAGGAGTGGCGGAGACGGCTCTGATGACGGCATCGCCAGTAGCGCGCAGGAAATCGTTGAGATTCCTGACGCTTGCCATCGGCACCTCCGCTACGGTGATGTCCCTGCCTGTGGTCTTCAACTGGAGAAACACCTGCTGCAACAGCGAGGTGATACCGCATTTCGGCGCGCCGTAGAGGGCGACATTCTCGCCCGTCCACAGCATGTTGCCTATACTTGATATATCGTTTTTGCGTCCTATGAAATTCTTGCCGCTGACACTGTGAGCGTAGACGAAAGCTGTTTCCATTCCCGGTCGTTACATTTTGGTACAAAGATAATAAAATACTATTGTTCCATAAGCATGACCGCAGTATGCCCGTATCAGTGCAGCTCTATTTCACAGTGGCGGAGACATCCTTGGGCTCCGCTATCAAATCCCCGTCCGTCTGATAGTACGGACTGTATATGCCTCGCGGTATGTCCCTGAATATGTAATAGTTGGCATTACGCGCAGCGGTGATATGGTCGGTCGCCGCAGTGTTGATTGCGGATACCGCCAGTTCCAGGAGTGCCGCCAATGCGGAATTGTAGCCCGAGTCCACGGACAGATCCAGATACAGGTTGCAGCTCCTGTCGAAAAGCGTCTCTCCGGTATATGCGGACCTGATGAAATAGCGGATGTCCGTGCGTATCCCGAATCCGCTCTTGGTCCAGGAATTTATCTCCGAGAATACGACGGCGTCCGCGCCGAAATACTCCTTGAATCCAGCCAGAGAGCCTTCCACAAACATTTCGGCGTCATAGGCACTCTCTTCTTTGAGAATGTCCATGGCGAGCATGGGCGAGATGACATAATATCCTGCCTCTGCGAGCGGCCGGCTGATAGATGTGTAGAGAAAGTCCTTGGCCTCCACATTGGCTGTGTTGTTGATAGGAGGCATAACCAGTAGCGTGACCGGTTTCTCCTCGTACATCAGGGCGTACTGTTCGGCCCTTGTAGTCTGCGGGAGTGTGGCTGTAGGTCCGCATGCCGTCAGCATTGCAGCCGCGGCGCAGGCGATGATAATGGCTGTATTTCTCATTTCCGGACGAGTCTTTTGATGAGAGGGGCGATGAACGCTTCCGATTCGGGATAGTACTCCATTTCCTTGTTGAGCATCTCCACGCCGAGTTCGGCAAACATCGTTTCGTAGTCATTTGTCTTGCCGAAAAGCCTTTTCTGCGAGAATGAGGCGTTCTTGACAAAGGTCTCTGCAATGCCGGGCTGCAGCAGCAGATAGCCGTACTCCGCGCAGATACCCGGAGGCGGCATCTTGCGTGTGCCGACAGGGTTTGTCACGATGTCCTGGTACACGCAGATCAACTTGCATACGGCTGCCGGGGTCTTGGTCTTGTAGTCCTGGTATGCGAGATTCTCATAGGCGGTAGTGCCGTTCTGCGTGCCGCCCCAATAATATAATGTCATGGTAGGGGAGCACGCGCCCAGTAGGAGCGTTGCAGCGGCTATCGCCATTATCGTCCTCTTCATAAACCTACGACCTTGTGCTCGGATGCGGAAATGTACAGTTTCTGGGAATAAATCTGCCTGCCGCCGGCCTCTACCGAGACCTCGTGCGTGCCGGGGGTTACCCTGATGGTATTGCGGGCTGTTTCCTTGATATTCCTGTCGGACTTGTATGCCTTTTCCTTGACGCTGCACACCTTGTATGTGGTGCCGTCTATGGTGACAGTCAGTTTGCTGCTCTTATCCGATGTGAACGAGATTGCTCCCTCGTCGGCACGCCCGGAAGAAACAGTATAAGAGCCTACTCCGCAGCCCGTCAGGAGCAGCAGGGAGGATATGATTGCCGTAATGGTCTTTTTCATAGTTATTTGTCGGAAATGTAATAGTTGGACAATTGCTCCGCATCGATGCTTTCGCCCTCGTAGGAGCAGAATGATATTTCGTTCTCGGCAGTGTCTCCGACCGACTGCAGGACAGTGACCTTGCCGAGTCTCTTGCCGGGCAGTTCTATGTCTATGCCGGTCTGCGGATTCCTGACGGTCTTGCCTTTGCGGTATACATAGAATACATCATTGGCGGCGAGGCCTTGTGATGCTCCTCCGGCTATGATGTAGGACCCGTCCTCTACTGTGAGGATATATGAGCGCCAGGGCTTGTCGGTGCATTTGTTGATGATGTTGTCCACGAGCTGGCTCAATGCTGCGGATATGGCCTTGTCGCTGAGGGTGGCGTCAAATCCGGCAGCACCGCCCAGTCCCAATGTCTGCTTGGATGTCGTCTCGGCATAGCCTTTGGCCTCGTCCGAGTATACTGTGAGTCCTGTTGCCGTCTCGACCATCCTGATGCTGACGCCGGCCTCCACAGTCTGTGTCTTGGTCGAGGAGAATACCTTCTGCTCGCCCTCTGCCTTGCGTCCGTATTCGGTAATGGAGCCCAATATGATATAGTCTGCTCCTATCTTGTTCATCCTGTCTCCGGCTTCTGCGACTATGATGTCGAGGTCCTCCCTCTCCAGGAGAATGAATTTGCCGCTTGCGGCGAGTTTCGCGGACAGGATGTCGAGGGCCTGTTTGCGCATGGGGTCATTGTCCTTGTCATAGAAAAGGCCTTTCGCGTACTTTGTCTCGTTCGAGAACCTTCCTATCGCCACTTTTCTCTTGATGGTTTTCTCTTCCTGCGCAAACGACGGGCATGCTGTCATTGCTGCCAGCAACGCTACGATGAGGAATTTGATACTCTTTGTCATGACGTTGTTTTTTTATGTCTTAAAATCGCCTGCTAATATATGAATTTGTACAGACAAAGCACTAAATTTACAACGTGATGTTTGCCGGCTTGCGGCAGTTCGCGGACTGGCTCATGCCGGTGGCACATAACTTATTATGATGAATATAGATGAGAAATATATGGCCGAGGCGCTGAAAGAGGCGCAGGCGGCTGGAGAAGAGGGCGAAGTGCCCATCGGCGCTGTGGTTGTAAGCCATGGACGCGTGATAGCGCGCGGACATAATATGACAGAGAGGCTCAATGACCCGACAGCCCATGCGGAGATGATATGCCTGACGGCGGCGACGGACGCCTTGGGAGGCAAATACCTCACCGACTGTACACTGTATGTGACTATGGAGCCGTGTCCCATGTGTGCCGCCGCGCTGGCATGGGCGCAGTTGCCGCGCCTTGTGTATGGTGCGGCAGACCCCAAACGGGGATATTCCATCTATAGCCCGAGTCTGCTGCATCCGCGTACCGAGGTTACTTCCGGCGTCCTTGCCGGGGAATGCTCCTCCCTCGTGCTGGATTTCTTCAAGAGTAAACGCTAACGACAATATATGAGAATAGACAAATACATCTGGGCGATACGCTGTTTCAAGAGCCGTTCCGAGGCGGGAGAAGCCTGCAACGGCGGCAAGGTCAAACTCAACGGCGTGTCCGTAAAGCCGTCACGGGAAATCAAGCCCGGTGATGAGATCTGCATACGCAAGGGGGCTGTCCTGTATACATTCAGGGTGCTGGAACTCCTCGAGCATAGAGTCGGCGCCGCATTGGTGCCCCGATATGCCGAGAATCTCACTCCCCAGGCCGAACTGGACAAACTTCATGCGCCGGTGGAGACATTCTTCGTAAAACGGGACCGTGGAGCAGGACGCCCGACCAAGAAAGAGCGCCGCGACCTGGATGCGCTATGGGATGACTTTGACATAGAATGAGATGGACAGCGTAAGACCCTTTCTCCGCCAGGTGGCGGAGCATTATTACGAGAGCGACGGCGGACGCCTGTCGGGCCGCTGTTTCATATTTCCCAACCGACGCTCTATGGTGTTCTTCCAGAGACATTTGGGCGAATGTATCAAGAATTCGGCTGCTCCGGTCATCGCGCCTGCGATGTATACCATCAAGGACTGTTTCTATGCCGTGTCCCGGCAAAAGGCCACTCCTAAGGTGCGGCTGCTGCTCGATCTGTACAACTGCTACGACTCTCTGCGTCGTTCCGCCGGCATGATGTCCGAGCCGTTGGACGAATTCGTCTTCTGGGGGGATGTCATATTGTCGGATTTCAATGAGATAGACAAGTATCTCGTAGATCCTGCCTCTCTGTTGCGCAATGTGGCGGACCTGAAATCCATGCAGGACGATTTCTCCTATCTCTCCCAAGAGCAGATACAGGCTATGGAGCAGTTTATCAGCCATTTCCGTAGGGACGACGGGGCCAAGGCCGGACAGGGTGGAGTAAAGGATTCATTCCTCCAGATATGGCAGATGCTGCAGCCTTTGTACAGGGAGTTCAACAAAAGCCTTGAGGACAAGGGACGTTCTTACGAAGGTATGGTGTACCGCCGCATGGCAGGGCGGCTCAAGGACGGGGCGAGTGTCATAGACCTGCTGTCGGAGGCGTTCAATCCGCAGACCCGCTATGTGTTCGTGGGGCTCAACGCCTTGAACGAATGCGAAAAGACCCTTATGCGCAGGATGCGTGACGCGCATCTCGCCGAATTTTGCTGGGATTATGTGTCCGCGGAGATACGCGACCCTCAGAACATGTCTTCGTTCTTTATGGCGGCAAATGTCCTGGAGTTTCCGCAGGCATTCGACCTCGACCCCGTGGATACGTGCTCACGGGAAATCAATGTCCTCAGCGTGCCCTCTGCGGTGGGTCAGGCGAAGCAGTTGCCGGAGATATTGTCCCAGGTGTCAGCTGCTGCCGCTGATATAGAGACCGCCGTGGTCCTGCCGGACGAGGGTATGCTCGTCCCCGTGCTCAATTCCATTCCCGAGAATGTCGGACATGTCAATGTCACAATGGGTTATCCTATGACAGGGAGCGCATGCAACTGCACATGCGCTACAAAAACGGTGAATGGATGTTCTATCACAAGGATGTCCGTGCGGTGCTGGGCAGCAGCGTGCTCAAGGCCCTGCTGGATGACAGCGACAAGGAAATCATATCCTCCATCACGAGGAAGTCGCTTTATTATCTGCCTCGTGAGGAGTTTGCCGGCTCTCCGTTGCTGAGCGCCATATTTGTGCCGGTCGTGACCGATGTCATGTCTACGTCCACGGAGGATATTTCGCGTCTGGCGCAGTATCAGATGGATATTATCAGCGTGCTCGGGCGCAGGATGTCGGAGTTGCCGGCTCTTTCGCTCGAACTGGAATTCGCCCGTGCCTATTGGCAGAGCGTTGTCTCCCTCAAGGAGGACTGCCTGCCCGTCCTCGCCTCTACATATCTGAGCCTCCTGCACAAGATGGCTGCCATCGACGCCGTCCATTTCAAGGGAGAGCCGCTGCGCGGAATGCAGGTGATGGGCCCTCTGGAGACCCGCGCGTTGGATTTTCGCAATCTCATCATATTGTCATGCAACGAGGGC
>CAZKRZ010000084.1:1045-6121 GCA_964555325.1 uncultured Muribaculaceae bacterium | reverse complement strand
ACGGCGCAGTTCGACATCTTCGTCAATGGCTTTCTGCGACTTGTCCACCTCGAGATCAATGCTGCCGTAGAAGAATTCGTCCCCGAATGTGGACACATTCTCCGGAAGGGAGAGCCACAATTCGGACAGGGTCGAGGGCTCATACAGATGCACTCCGCTTCCGTCACCGGTCGTGGCGAGGAACGCACATCTGTAACTCCCGTACGAGAGGCCCTCTATCCTGAGCGATGACAGGTCGTCCGACAATTTGTGATAGGGCAGATCAAGCACGCGTCCGCGACTGTCGGCGATGACATACCATATATGGCTCATGCGTTCTCCACTGTCATCGTCCGATCTGGTACGCAGCTCGACCCCCTCTCTGTTGATAGAGAATTTGAAGACGACGCCCGTATCCGCCACGGGGATGCGCGGCTCGTCAAACTCGTCCGTACAAGAGACGAGCCCTGCCATGCAGAGCAGCATGACAGCACTTATCTTTGAAAATATGTTTTTCATGATTCCTATTTCTTGATGCATCTGACATAGGCGAATGACTCCATAGGCCTGTGATTTTCAGCAAAAGTCACAGTGCGCGTGCTGTCGGTTTCATTCCATGACACCTTGTACCCGTAGGCATAGCCTCCGGTATTGCTGGAGTTGTTGGACCACAGGACAATAGCGCCTCCGAAGCCCGGATTGTTGGTATTGGACTTGTCGGCCTTTTCACCTCCGAGAGGCAGGTACATCGACTGTCCGCTCTTACCCGAAGTCAGTCTGACGGTACGAGCCGTGCCGCCCACTCCGGTCTCTGTCCTGAACGGCTCCGCGTCTGTGATGACATCAACGGAAACCGTATCCCCGGCGGAGACATAGGAGCCGGGCACTGTAACCGTCCTCGGCGGCATAAGCGTCTTCAACTCATCTCTCGAGGGCACACGCCAGCCCTCCGGACAGGGCATCTTGTCCTCGGCGGTCCAGGGCACATTGGCGGCAACCCAGGACAACTGGTCGCGGTTATATCCCCTCCAGGGCACATATCTGGCGATGCGCCCGTACTGGAACATATATGCCAGAGCCGTAGTCCAGCGCTGCCCGTACATGCCGTCAACGGTGCTTATGTCATCCATCAGATATATCTGGTCCTCAAAACTCGCCGAGACTCCATTGAACGCCATCCATGTGCGCCCGGCAATATCCACTGTCTCCAGCAGTTTATCACTCGGCGCCACATCTATCCTGACACAGTCATAGGAATCCTGGAGCAGGGCATAGCGCAGATTGACCAGAACGGAATATCCGAGACGGCCCTTGCCCTGGGCAGGAATAGTGACATCGAACGAGGATATGTAGCGCCCATTCTTTTTCTCCGTCCTGACCACCGTATCCACGACCGCTCCCCTGCCGAGTCCCTCGACCGAAGCTATCTGTACAGCCGCATCCGCGGCGAATGCGAGAGTCATCTTCTCCGCTCCGGTATTGGGCACTTTCAGAGCGTTGTCGGAATAATCGGCATTGACATCTACGGGAATGGATGAGTCAGTGCTGCTCAAGAGGATACGGTTGTATGTATCGGGCTTGGCGATGACAGTCTCTCCGTCCTCCCAGGACTCTACCGAGAAAGTGCCTGTCACATCGGAGCCGGTGCCAAGCACCGCCAGTTCATAAGTCTTGCTGCGCTCCACGACCGGAAGCACCACACGGAACTCGACCGGCACGCCGTCCTGCGTTCCGGAAATCAGTATATGTACGGGGCGGGTGCTGGAGAACAGATAGAAGAGAGCCTCCACCTCTCCGGAGAAATCCTCCGGCATTTCCCTTACCATGCGTACGCTCCTGTCCGAAGCCATACGGCTGTCATCAAACGGAAGTGTCTGTGCAGGAGCATCTTCCAGCACCACTCTGCTTATCTTGGTCTTCTCCGGATCCTCCACTTTCATGTCTATGCGCGCTATTCCATGGCGGAGCTGCACCGCATAAGTCCCGTCAGCCCATGAAACAGACTGGGGCAATGTCAGTTCGCCATACAGGAAATCGGGCACAGTGCCTGCCGTATCCTTGACACTCAGCGGCATAGACAGGAAGTCACGCTCCACTGTCCCCTCGGAGGCGGAGAGACTCTCGCCGCTGATGAAATACAGCCTGGAACCGCGACGGGCGGCAATTGAGACACGGCCGTCGGCATCTAAAGTAAGGGCCCCGGAAGCATATATAGATGTATCTGCGGCCTGGAATACGGAGACCTCTTCAAGAATCTTGTTGCCGCCCGGTGTCGGAATGTCATTGAACACGATGGTCACATTTCCGTTTTTCGGGATTTCGGGCGAACTTTTGGACGTGCAGGAGCACGCGAATGCCACACATGCAAGCATGGCCAAAACAGACGGGGTTGACAAGTTTTTCATGTCTATTACATTAAACAATAATCGTTCAAACCCCTGATTGAACGACAAAGATACAAAAACGCAACTAATTGGCAAAAATTCCGTATTATTTTGCAGAATATCAACACTAAACAACACAGAGACAACAAACTCGCAAGACAGGAAGAAGACATGAAGCCATGCAATTTTGTCGCGAAAAATATTTATCTTTGCAAGTTCAGAGTTTGAGTATTCAGAAAACAACACAAGATTATGCTTTTCAATATCCTACAGGCTGACATGACGGACCTCTTGACGAATGTCGCCAACGACACTATGGCAGAGACCGTGGCGGAGACTGTCCCGGTACAGACAGAGATGACCGAGTCTCTCATAAGCATGGCTGCAAAAGGAGGCTGGCTCATGATAGTCCTGCTCCTGCTCTCCATCATCGCCATTTACCTGTTCGGCAAGAAGTTGTGGATGATACACAACGCAGGCAAGATTGAGAAAAACTTCATGAACGACATCCGTGATTACATACACGAGGGCAAGGTCAAGTCCGCAATCACTCTGTGCCAGAGATATGATACCCCTGTGGCAAGGCTCGTCGAGAAAGGCCTCGAGCGCATCGGTAGTCCCCTCGGAGACATCAAGGCAGCCATGGAGAACA
This sequence comes from uncultured Muribaculaceae bacterium, assembly GCA_964555325.1. Lineage (GTDB taxonomy): Bacteria > Bacteroidota > Bacteroidia > Bacteroidales > UBA932 > Cryptobacteroides. The sequence continues at coordinate 3,106 of CAZKRZ010000084.1, read as the reverse complement.
CCGGCAACGTGGAGGTCGCACGCCTTGAGAAAGGTCTGCCCTACCTCGCCACCATCTCCGGAGGTGCTCCAATGATCGGATTCCTCGGTACCGTCACCGGTATGGTACAGGCATTCTTCAATATGGCAAAGGCAGGCAGCAATGTGGACATCACGCTGCTCTCTGACGGCATCTATACCGCCATGATTACAACCGTAGGCGGTCTCATCGTAGGTATCCTCGCATATTTCGCATACAACTATCTGGCAGCGCAGGTCTCCGACATCGTATTCAAGATGGAGCGCACTACCATAGAGTTCATGGACCTGCTGCACGAGCCTGCAGGCGATGAGGAAATACAATAACGGCAGTCTGCAATGGCAATCAGAAGAACAACAAAGTCTCTGTCGGAATTCTCGATGTCGTCGATGACGGACATCGTGTTCCTGCTATTGATATTCTTCCTTGTCACTTCGACGCTCATCAACCCCAACGCGCTCAAGCTCCTGCTCCCCAAGAGCACGGGACAGGTCGGCGCAAAGGCAACGGTAAGCGTCTCTATCAAGGACTGGGGAGACGACACCTATACATATCACATCAATGGAAACAACACTCCTGTCTCGTACGAGCAGGCAGAGGATGAACTGATAGGGCTGCTCCAGACGGAGGAGGACCCGACATTCTCCATCTTTGCTGATGAAAGCGTACCTGTCAAGGAAGTCGTTGCCATGATGAACATAGCCAAGCGCAATCATTACAAGGTCATACTCGCCACACAGCCGGAATGACGATATAGCCTACGGATAAAGGCATAGGACGGGCAATAGGGCACGCACCATGAAAGAATACCTCCGCGAAAGACAACGGAACGAACGTAACAGCAGGCTGTCAGGACTGATTCTGACAGTGCTCGTCGGTACGTCTTCGGGGGTGGCTGTGTCCAATGCAGGTCTCAAGTATCTCGACCCTCCCCCACCGGAAAACACTTTCTTGATAGATTTCTCGGAAGAGGTGGAAGAGCCCGTACAGCCGCCGCGCATAGGCAGGCAGCCGCGCTCGCCCAAGGTAGACAAGACCAAGCCCATCGAACTCGTGCAGGAGAGCGAATCCCCCTACACCGCGATGGAGGAAAAGCCCAATCTCACTCCTGCGACACGCCAGGACGACTTCGGAGACGTCGAGACCGAGAAAGTGGAAGTCGAAGAGGCTCTCGACCCCCGGGCTTCATTCCCGGGCATGAGCAAGAAAGACACATCGCTTACCGCCCCTCATGCGGCGGAAAATGCAGGCGATACATTCAAGGCCGGACAGCCTGACGGCAACACAGCTAAAGGCAGGAGCGACGGGACTCCCAACGCCCATGTCAAAGGGCGCAAGACCGTGGGAACGATTCCGCGCCCCACATACAATGTCCAGGAAGACGGCGTGGTCGTCATGAACATCAGGGTGGACCAGTCCGGCAGGGTCATTTCCGCGGTAATGGGAAATGGAACGACCACCGGCAACAAGGACCTTATCAACGCGGCGAGAAATGCCGCAATGAAGACACATTTCAATCAAGATGGAAAAGCTCCTGCACTGCAGGAGGGCACAATTACTTACATATTCAAATTACATTAATGGCAGATTTTACAAAAGAGGGTGAGGGCCGTAGGGATTATGGTCACACCGGAGAGAAAACTTCAGAAGGAAGGGTATTACGCAGCCGCAGGCCTCGCATTGCGTCAGGCGGTTCTCAGGGCGGCAGCGAGAAAGTGAACTATGAGTCGCACAGAAGCTATGGCGACGGAGAGCGCAGAAGCTTCGGCGGCGGTGAGCGTCGTTCATTCGGTGGCAATCGCGGTGGCTTCGGACAGCGCAGGAATTTTGACCGTCCCGGATACAACGCAGACAGGAACTCCGAGTCCGGCGAGCGCAGTTTCGGCGGAGAGAGGAGGAGCTTCAGCGGTGAGCGCAGGAGCTTTGGAGACGGAGAGCGCAGAAACTTCGGCGGCGAGCGTCGTTCATTCGGCGGAAACCGCGGCGGTTTCGGACAGCGCAGGAATTTTGACCGTCCCGGATACAACGCAGACAGGAACTCCG
>CAZKRZ010000084.1:0-945 GCA_964555325.1 uncultured Muribaculaceae bacterium | reverse complement strand
AGTCCGGCGAGCGCAGTTTCGGCGGAGAGAGGAGGAGTTTCGGAGGTGAGCGCAGAGGCTTCGGTGGCGGCGAGCGCCGTCCTTTCAGTGGCAACCGCGGAGGATTCGGACAGAACCGCGATGACCGCAAACCTTTCGCAAAGGCAGGACGCAAACCTTTCCGCAAGAGCGAATTCTCATTCAACGAGAGGGACGAGGAGAGCATCAACAGGCTGCTCAGCGGCAAGCCCCAGCTCGACAATATGGAGCTTCCCGAGGGAGGAGTGGCAGAGCCTCTCGCAAAGGACGAGGTACGCCTCAATAAGTTTATCGCCAACTCCGGAGTATGCTCGCGCCGCGAGGCCGACACATTCATTCAGGCAGGAGTGGTGACAGTAAACGGTGAGACAGTCACCGAACTCGGCACAAAGGTCAATATCTTCAACGATGACGTCCGCTTCAACGGCGAGCGTCTCAAAGGCGAAGAGAAAGTATACATCGTGATGAACAAGCCCAAGGGATTCGTCACCACGGCAAGCGACCCCCACGCAGAGAAGACCGTAATGGATCTCCTCAAGGGCTGCAAGTCGAGGGTATTCCCCGTAGGCCGCCTGGACAAGGCGACTACAGGTGTGCTGATGTTCACCAACGACGGAGAGATTGCTGAGAGACTCACCCACCCTTCTTACGACAAGAAGAAGATCTACCAGGTGATTCTCGACCACCCCGTCACACAGGAGGATTTCGACAAGGTGCTCGCCGGTGTCACGCTGACTGACGGTGATGTCGCCGCTGACGAACTCGAATACATCGACGAGAACGACAAGCGCAAGCTCGGCATAGAGATTCACTCCGGCAAGAACCGCATCGTGCGCCGTATATTCGAGTCTCTCGGATATGATGTCCGCGCCCTCGACAGGGTCTATTTCGCTGGTCTCACCAAGAAGGGACTCAAGAAAGGCGAGT
>CAZKRZ010000083.1:0-6198 GCA_964555325.1 uncultured Muribaculaceae bacterium | reverse complement strand
TATTCATATCCAGTTTGTCAAAAAGGTCATCGAGCAGCAATATGGGAGCAAATCCGTAACGCCGGCGCATTATATCATATTGGGCGAATTTGAGAGCCACCAGGAAAGACTTCTGCTGTCCCTGCGAACCGCACTTGCGTATAGGATGCCCTCCCATGGAGAATACGAAATCATCTCTCTGTATGCCGGCACCGGTGAAACGGAGCAGCATGTCCCTTTCTCTCATGCCGGCAAGAATCTCGTCCAGCGCGCCCTTTCTCAGATCGGACACATACTGAATGCCTATCTCCTCCTTGCCGCCGCTTATCTCGCGATAGTATTCCTGCACAGACGGCAGAATCTCGGAGATGAACGCATCCCTCCTGCGATATACTACATCCGCCAGGACAGACATCCTCATGTCGAATGTCTCCAGAAGCATATTGTCGGCCGCCCCGTCCTTGAGCAGACGGTTACGCTGTTGCAGGAGACGCTGATACTGCTGGACAGCAGACAGATACTCATGGTCCGTCTGCGACAGTACCGCATTGACAAAACGCCTGCGGTACTCCCCGGATTCGGACACTAAAGAGGTGTCATAGGGCGAGACCACCACGACCGGCAAAGTGCCTATATGGTCGGAAATCCTCGTCACCGGCTTGTCGTCACGGCGCAGTTTCTTGCCTCCGTCCGCCGACAATTCTATGGAGAATGTCGACTTGAGGCCGCTCTCCATATCATAAGTACCTGATATGGCGAAGCCTTGGGCACCATATCGTATATTGAAACGGTCCTGGACTCCGTTGCTGCTCTTGGTCATCGACAGATAGTGAATCGCATCGCACAGATTGGTCTTGCCCTCACCGTTGTCGCCGGTGATGCAATTGAGTTTGGACGAAAAAGAGAGTTCCTGCAATTCAATATTGCGGAAATCCTGGACCACTATTCTATTCAACGACGGCATACCTGCTATCAGAAGTACTTATAGAACAACGCTATAGATTTCATTCCGGCGAAGAACTGGCTCAAGAGATAACTCTCGTTGGGGCTATGTATGGTATCGCGCTCCAGACCGAATCCCATAAGCAGGGGATCGATGCCGAGAATGCGTTGCATATCAGCCAGTATCGCGATGCTGCCTCCGCCACGGCTGGGCACAGGTTCGATACCGTAGACCTCAGACATGGCACGTGATGCAGCCTTGTATGCGTGGGAGGAAATGGGAATCAGGAAACCGTCTCCGCCATGCAGTTCCTCGACTTCGACCTTGACATATTCGGGAGCGATGCGCAGGAAGTGCCTGCGGAACTTCTCCGCAATCTCCGCGGAAGTCTGGTCAGGAACCAGCCTCATGGAAATCTTGGCATGCGCCTCACTCGGAATCACGGTCTTGGCTCCCTCACCTGTGTAGCCGCCCCAGATACCGCAGACATCGAGGCAGGGACGGATGCCGGTACGCTCCATGGGCGTATACCCTTTCTCCCCTTTCAATGCCTTGACACCGAGGAAATCCATATACTCATTCTCATCGAACGGGGCACGTGCGAGTTGCGCACGGTCCTCTCCGGAGAGTTCCACAACATTGTCATAGAATCCGTCCACCGTGACCCTGCCGTCCTCATCTATAAGAGAGGATACCATATCGCAGAGAGTGTTGATGGGGTTGGCCACCGCTCCGCCGTAATGGACGCTGTGCAGGTCCTTCTTGGGTCCTGTAACCTTTACTTCCAGATATGCCATTCCCCTCATTCCGCAATTGATAGAGGGGACCTTGTCCGAAATCATAGTCGTATCCGAGACGAGAATGACATCCGCAGCCAGCATCTCCTTGTGCTCTTCGACCCAACGGGGCAACGAAGCGCTGCCGACCTCCTCTTCTCCCTCGAATATAAACTTGATATTGTGCTGCAGCTGACCTGTACGCACTAAGTATTCAAATGCCTTAAGGTGCATGAAGAGCTGCCCCTTGTCGTCATTGGCACCGCGTCCCCAGATTGCACCATCATGTATGACAGGCTCAAAGGGGTCGCTGTTCCATTTTTCGAGCGGCTCCGGCGGCTGGACATCATAATGCCCGTAGACCAGCACGGTCTTCCATTCTTGATTGGTGATTTTCTCCGCATATACGACAGGATTGCCCTCCGTAGGGCAGACTTCCGCCTTGTCGGCGCCGGTCTGCAAAAGCAGTTCGACCAGACGCTCCGCACATGCGAGCATATCCGGCTTGTTTTCCTCCTTGGCGCTTATGGAGGGTATGCGCAGCAGTGAGAAAAGTTCCTCGAAGAACCTCTCCTGATTCTGTTGTATGTATTGTTCCATATCCATATTCGTCAGGCGGACTTGCCGCCGCTTGTTTGTCAGAGATTACGTTCAAAGAAATCGGTGAAGAGGGCGTAAAGCTGTGCCCTCCAAGGGCCTATCACATTATGCTCGCTGAGCGGATAAGGGAAATACTCCACGAGCCTGCCGTTCTCCACGCAGTCCTGCATGAAACTGATGCTGTGTATAGGCAGCACGGTGCCGTCAAGTCCGCCCTGGCAAATGAGCAGGCGTCCGCGCAATGCCGCTGCCCTACCTATGAGTGAAGTCGCGGCAAAGCCCTCGGGGTTAGTCACTTCCGTATCCATATAGCGTTCGCCGTACATAGCCTCGTACCACTTCCAGTCTATCACCGGGCCTCCGCAGGCACCTGCCTTGAAGACATCGGGATAATGTGTCATCAGAGATATGGTCATAAAGCCTCCATAACTCCATCCGCTCACTCCTACCCTGTCGGCATCCGCCCAAGGCTGGCTGAGCACCACCTGACGCAGTCCTGCCATCTGGTCTTCCATTTCGACCTGACCGCAACGGCGGTTGATCGCCTTTTCATAGGCGCTTCCATGATTGACCGTCCCCCTGTTGTCCTGCACATACACCACATATCCGCGCTGCGCCATAGCCATCTCCCAGAGACGGATACCGCCGAGCCACGAATCTGTAACCATCTGGGAATGAGGACCGCCGTACACATATACAATCACCGGGTACTTTTTGGAAGGATCGAAGCCGAGAGGCTTGTAGAGACGGAAGTGATTGTCATACAGCCCATCAGCCGATTTCACCATTCCGAATGTCATCTCACATCCGGCATACTCGACGAGAGGGTCTTCAAGGGTATAGAGTTCCTGCAGAATAGTGCCGTCGGCATCGCGCTCGACCGCCCTGCCGGGCTCGCCGAAGCTGCTCCAGCGGTCGAATATCCTCGTACAGTCCGCATTGAGAGTGCAATGGTGCACACCACGTTCGGGAGTCAGTGCCTCCGGGCGTGCAATACGCACCGAGCCGCTGCGGCTGACACCTACACGCACCTTGTACAGATGCGACTCCGCCGGAGATATTTCCGCGGAGGTGTAGTAGATGTAATTGCCGTCCGAAGCGACGAAATGCACATCCGCATCCACAGGTGTCACCCTGTCCACGCGACCCGTGCTATCTATCAGATACAGACTGTTATAGCCGTCCCTGTTGTCGGTCGTATATATGTATTTGCCGCCCTTGAAATGGCGCAGCGGCTCCTGGGGCTCTATCCAGGCATCGTTGTCCTCGGTAAGTATGGTATTGATAAAAGAGCCGTCGGCTGCATTATACGCATTGAGACGCATGTGATGCTGGCTGCGGTCCACGACTTGGACAAAGAGCTTTGACGCATCGGGAGACCAGCTGATATTGGTCATATAGCGGTCCTCGGCGAAGTCATCGCACGCGACATAATTCACCGTCCCGGAAGCTATGTCATATATTCCGACGGAAATGATTTCCGAAGTCATGCCGTTCATTGGATAGCGCACTTCTGACGCCCTGCCGGTCCTCGTGCTTATGTCCAGCAATGGGAACAAGGTCACATTACGCTCATCCTTGCGGTAGAATGCAATGCGCGTGCTGTCCGGACTCCAGAAAATACCTCCGGAAATACCGAATTCGTTTCGGGAAACGGAGGTGCCATAGACTATCCCCTCGGCCTCACTACGCACAATGCACAGCGTATCCGCACCGTTTACGAGATACAGGCTGCCATCCTGCGAGAATGCGCGTGCAGCCCGACGCTCACGCGGCCCCTGCTGCAGATTGCCGTACGCATCCCAATGATAGGCCTTGTGGCGCGGCATATTCTTGCGGTTGATGACATCCTCCATTGACAATATACGGCCGCCGGCATTGCGCTCCGGCAGAGTCTCAAAGAAAGTCTGCCCCTGCATGCACAGCGGAAGCAGAAGTCCTGCCAATACAGGAAGTGCCGCAAATCTGAAACTACTCGCCGCCATTTGCCACAATAGGTATTTCATTAGACGGTGCAGGAACGGTCACAGAGAGTATCTGATCCACGATATATGTGCTGTGTCCCCTCCAGGGCAGTTTGCCGAAATACTCCTTGTAATGGAGCTCGACCTGCTTGCCGCCGCATCTCATGAGGGAATCAGCGATGGCCTTGTCAGTAACGGAAAAATTAAACTCGTTGGATTGCAGGGAGTTGGTCTTGCCGTCACTCCTGAATCCCGTCTGAATGAGACGTCCTTCGTAAGTCTTCCAGATGACTCCTTTATAAACCACCTGATTGAGCTGCCCGGCCTTGACCCCGCTGCCGAATACAAAATAGAAGCGGAATGCGCAGAACACTACCGCAGCAAGCAGAACGCCACCGATTGCGAACGCTGAAATCTTCTTGATCCCTGTCATAATTTCCCGATTTTACAACGAACGGGCACCGCGCCCATTCAAATCATAAAAATACGACATTTCCGCGAACCAAACAAAAGAAAAAGCCGACTGAAATCAGTCGGCTTGCTTTGGTACTGGGTAGGAGAATCGAACTCCTATTGCAAGATTGAGAATCTTGAGTACTAACCGTTATACGAACCCAGCGTGTCTCGTTTTGGGATTGCAAAGATACGCAAAATATTTTTACCTCCAAAAAATTTTTACACAAATCTTCATTTTATTTGAGAAATGCGAAAAATACCGCGAGAACGAGCAGGCAGAATGACACGGCATGATTCCAGTGCAGAGGCTGTCCCTTGAAAAGAAGACTCACGACGAGAGTAAAGACAACCAAAGACACAACTTCCTGTATAACTTTCAGTTGTATGAGGTTGAAAGGTCCTCCGTTACCATTGAATCCTATCCTGTTTGCAGGTACCTGGCAGCAGTATTCAAAGAATGCGGTCCCCCAGGAGACCATTATCACCAGAATCAGCGGCCAGGAGGAAGAAATCTTCATCTCCTGCAGTTTGAGATGCCCGTACCATGCAAATGTCATGAAGACATTGGACGCCACAAGCAGCAACACCGTATACAATGCTTTCATATAGATAACTAAAACTTCTGCAAATGAGCCTGCAAATATAACGATTTTGCAATATATCGCCGGCCTCGTCCAAGGAGATGAGGTCGAAGTTCATTATCTTTGTAGGATATGGCCTCGGAAATACAGCAGCACATTGCAATACTCCCCCGAGTGCACGGAAACGACAATTATTGACAACAAGAATATGGACAACAACGAGAAAAAACCTGTGAACGGGCTGAACATCAGTCCGGAGACGGCACGCGGACACTATTCCAACCTCGCCGTCATCAGCCACACCGCCAACGAATTCACTTTCGACTTTGCCTCGATGCTGCCGGGAATGCCCGCACCTGAAGTGCAGAGCCGTATCGTGCTGACCCCGTCCAACGCAAAGAGCGTGCTGCTCACACTGCAGGAGAATATCAGCAAATACGAGGCGCAGTTCGGACGCATAGGCGTCGAAGGCGAGCCCAAAGGCACTTTCAACCTCGCAGACCTCGGCAGCCTGCCCGGCGGATCCAAATCATAAGCAGATGGATTACAGCAAGATAAAGGCATTCGCATTCGATGTGGACGGAGTGATGACCGATGGCGGGCTGCTCTGTGACCTCAATGGAGAATTGTACAGGACCTTCGACGCCAAGGACGGATTCGGCATCAGGATGGCCGTAATGAACGGCTACCCCGTAGGCATCATCACAGGCGGACGCTCCAGGACCATTGTGGCGCGCGCAGCGTCATTCGGAGTGCCCGAGGAAGACTGTCACCTGCATTCCCGTGACAAGATGGAGGACCTGGACAGTTTCTGCACAAGGCACGGCATCGCCCCCGAGAATGTGCTGTATATGGGCGACGACATTCCCGACCTCGCCGTCATGAAGGCTGTCGGTGTA
>CAZKRZ010000082.1:0-6231 GCA_964555325.1 uncultured Muribaculaceae bacterium | reverse complement strand
TGAAATTCAATGTGTTATTACGGCTGTTTATATCGATGTCGATGTTGCCGTTGCCCTTGGCGACTATGGCGTTGCCGCCCGAATCGTCTATCTCGAGATGGCAGGAGACTTCCGGATTGGGGGTCACATGCAGGCTGATGTCGAAATTGCCGGGAGACGATGTCTTGGCATGCATTTCCTCCATCATGCGCTCGTAGGGGTCTATCCATTTCTCCGGCTCTCTGAATGTCAGGAGGTTGGCTGATGATGCAGGGCCGGATTTCAGGGGAATGTAAATGTTGCCGTTGCCGGTGGTCCTTGCGTCGACGGTCATTTTGAGATTGTTGAACGGGCCTTCCAGCCGCATGACGCCGTCTCCTCCGGCTCTGCCGTAGAAATTGTCGTTGTGCTCCGCCTTGATGTCTATGAGCCTCAGTCCGCTGAATCTGGCTGTCAAGTCTGTGCGTATGTCCTTGAGCCTGTCGTAACGCAGTCCGCCGGACAGCACTCCTCGTCCGTTGCCGCCGTCATTTATGGAAATGTTGTTGAATACGATACCGTTGTTGTCTATTGACAGAGGGCCGCGGAGATAGTATTTGACCTCCGTGAAGTCAATCTGTATCATGCCGTCGAGGTCCATGTCGGAACTGCCTATAGAGAGCCTGTCTATAGGGCCTTCGGCAGTGATGTCGCCGCTGAGACGGCCTTGGAGGTCTTTGTAGACTCCGGTCTGCAGGCCGGCAAAATACCCCAGGTCAAATCCGTCGAGCGAGACTTTTGCCCCGAGGGTGCGGTCGGTGGCAAGGCTGGCGGTGGCGTTGACGGTGGACGCGCCGCCGATCTCGTTCTGCAGTGATGCCGAGAGCCTGTCATCACGCCAGTCGCTGGATATGGTCAGTCTGCCGGCGGCGCGTCCGCCTATGGCGGCGTCATCTGTCTCGAGCCTTGCCACTATTTTGGGAATGCCGCCGAGAGGGGAGAGCAGCCTGGCAGAGCCGGAAAGGGAACCGGTCAGGTTTATTCCTACGGCAGGCGACAGTATCGATATGTCGAACCCCGAAATATCCACATTCAGAGAGTCTTCCTTGTCTCTGGACAATACGCCTTCGGCGGAAATGCTCTGCCTGCCGCAACTCATTTCAAGTCCGTGGATGTAGATCTCACCGCGTTCCACGCCTATTCCGGAGTCGCTGATTTCCCATTCGTTGCCATCGATTGACAATGTGGAAGGCGCTGTGCCTCCGTCTATTACAATGCCTCCGAGGCCGCCGTCGGAAAGGGATGCGAAGAGGTTGATGTTGCCGCCTTCTTCATTGCCCCTGTCATCGTATCCGTCGAATATGTAGTTGGCGTCTATCCTGTCGCCTGTCGCTTCGGCGCTCAGTCTGGGCTTCTGCATCTTGAACAGGCCTGCGTTGAGTTCATCGCATCCGGCAAACAGATTCAGGCGGCCGCCTTCGTTGTTGGCGCGAATGCCAAGATTCTTGGCATACTTGTCCATTACGGCAATCCTCTGCGACTGTATGTCCGCCTCCATCCCGCCCTCGCTGTCGATGTGCAGATCCACAGTCGAGTCGTCCGCTATGTAAATGCCCGGCCGGAAGAATGCAAGTATCTCCCTCGTGTCCGTAAAGCGGAAATCGAGGTCCATGCTGCCTCTGACCGGCGTGCGCTCCGTATTGCAGAATACCGGCAATGCGTCCCTCAGAGCCGCGTCCTTCAATATCTCCACCGCCTGCAGCGGATTGGCGTCCGTGACAAATGTGCCTTCGGCAAAATCCGAATCGAATATAATCTTGTGCCCCTCTTCGGAAGAATGCGAGGATAGAGAAATGTCTCCGATGTTGTGCTTGCCGTCCTGGCTCTCCAATACGATGCGCCCCATGTCCACGTCACCGATCAGATTGCCGTCGGCAAAGCGCATATAATTGGCGTTGATGTATCCGGATGCCCTTGAAACGGGGCGTTTGTCTATGTTCAGGGAGTGCAGGTCCGCGTAGCCGAGGTTGAAATAGAATTTATACAGGGCGTTGCTCGTCTTCTGGGACAAGGTGAATATTCCCTGGAAGAGGAAGTTGAGATTGGGGTCGCTGCATATCACCCTGCCGTCGAATGCGTTACCGCTGAATGTGCCTGCTGCGACGATGTTGCTGTAGTCGTAGTCGAGCATGTTGAGGCGGCTGACCTGCAGGGTGTCGACCGTCATTGTAGCTCCGGTCCGGCCTATGGATGCCCTCAATGCCGCGTGCATGCTGCATTCGCGGACGGGTCCGTTGCCGATTGCGGCTGCTATGTCCAGATCCCGTGTGGTGACCGAACCGCTGATTTCGGGCGTGCCGTCCAGGAGGCCGTGTACGCCGAGACGGCATTCGAGGTGACCGAGTCCGTGGGAGTGCATCGCGCCGTGGACGTTGAGAGCGTTTAACGGTCCCTCTCCGTTGAGTGCCAGTGTGATGTTCTCGTTGCGGGCGTATTTTTCCAGGTCGGCGTCAATGCCGAGCGATGACAGTATCCGCTCTAATTCGGGCATGCTGAAAGTCAGTTGCCTGACCTGTGCGCTGATTCTGGCTTTGTAGGGCGTGTCGATTTCCTTGAGGTGGCAGGACAGGTCTCCGTGTATGCCGCTCCCGTTGGAGAATGTCAGTTTGTCCGCCCTGAGGTCCGCGACAGGCCCGTCGAATGCGAATGTCCCTATGTCTATCATCTGCGGGATCTCCGCTCTGCGCGTGAATGTGCTGATCGAGCGGCCGTCCACCCTCGAATCGCGTATCCTGCCATGCAGGCGTACATTGTGCGTGAAGTCGCCGAATGACCCTCCGTCGCGGTATGACATGGAGAATTCGTCGAGCCGTAGGTCGGACCAGTTGTCTACAATGTGCGCGTCGGTGACGAGGGTTCTGCCTATGTTGACCTGTACCTTGCCGCTGAGCGAATGCAGGTTGTAACCGCTTTTCTCACTGATGGATGCGTGGATGACCTCGGCGGTGACGCCCTCTTTGGTGAAGTTGAAGTCCCGGGCCTTGACGGAGGCCAGCCGGGCTTCGAGGTCGGTGAAATTGATATGCCCGTGCACCGAACTGTCCGCGTGGACATTCCTGTGGCTGTATGTCAGGTCTCTTGCGTTGAGCCTCTTGATGCGGAACAGGTCGGGAATGCTTTTCTCTGCCGTGCTGTCTCCTGTAGCGCGGAATACTCTGGTGACATTGGGAATTCCGTTCTCTTCGAGCACGAGGTTGAACCGTATGCCCTCCGCGCTCACGCGGTGCAGTTGTACAGGAGTGCCGTCCAGGATGTCCTTGCCGAATGTTACGATGAGGGTGGAGGCCTGTATCAGAGTGTCTTGCGGAGCGAATGCGCTGCACTGCGCCGGATTGTTGTCTATGACGAGGGCGTCCTTGACGATGACGGTGTTGAAAGGGAGGATGTACGCGCTGCCGACGCTTATCTTGCCGTCTATCCTGTCATTGAGGGCTTTCAGGGCTTCGCGCACGATATGCGTCTGCACAGGCGGTACTTGCAGGAGCAATACCGCCAACAACACCAGGGCACCTATGCCGGTGATGACGAGAGCCGCTATGTGTCTGTGTTTTGCGATGTCGGGCGTGTGTTATGTACAAACTGCTAATTTAACAAAATGTCCGCGTTTTTGAAATACCGCACCGCCCGATACTCCGCCTGCCCGGTTTTGGCTTTCCGCCCGGCGCAATATACTCTTCATTGCCGGGTTCATATTCTTCCCGGAATACCATGTCGTCAGGGTAAGGCAGAATAAATAATGCTGCCCCCCCCAAAAAAAAAGGGAATTACCACTGCCTTAAAAAGGGGAAAATGTGAAATTTTCACTATAAAACCGGCGGGAAAGTGTGAAAATCTCACCGTAAAACAGCGCGGAAAATGTGAAAAACCCTTAGCGGTCTACAGCCTGACGCCGAGGCCGAGGGTGAGGTTCTGAGGGTCTTTGAAGTCGCCGAGCCGGTAGCCGGTGTTGATGTATATGCGCTTGGATATAAACGTTTTCAGCGTGAGCGACTGGTAAAAACGTTTCTCGCCCTCCGGAGCGATGAGTTCGTATCCGAGTCCGGCATTTACGGAAAATATCGGCATTGTCAACTCCGCATGCGCGGAAATGCCAGCGCTGAGCTGTTCGCCGAAAGGAGGCCGCTCAAACTTGATATTGTCTCCTGAAGTCCCACTTATCCAATGCTTTTCCAGCCCTGTGCTTTCATCCCATTGGATGTCTACGGAGGCGCCGAGGGCAATCCAGTTGCCGGTGCGGTACATGGGGGACAACTGCAATCCGAGAATGCCGAATCTGCCGGGGCACAATTGCGGCTCTCCGGGCATCCCGACGCTCACCACACGCTTGCGCCATGCTCCGTAAGCCGTTATGTCATAGAACCATCTGCTGTCAGCCGCCCTGCATTCGCCGTCATTCTGTCCGAATGCGTCGGTTATGCCATTGTCCCGAATGCTGCCGTCTGTGTCGGTGGGATGTCTGTCATTGCTCTGACGGATGGTGTAGGCCATGCCTATGGCCGCTCCTACTGAATTGACGCCGGCATTTGGCCAGGCGGTGTTACCGTTGGAATAATGGTTGGCACCTATGCCTAAAGACATCCGCCATCTCTCCGACAGGCTGTAATGCAGCTTGAACAGCAGTGCCATGTGTGCGGTGACGGGTGTGCCTACCGCGACATTGTCTTCTGATTTGTATTCCTCGAAATGCTTCCAGCCGGCTGCTATGCCGAACTGCCATTCGTATCCGAGCCATAGGCGCTGGCTTAATCTGCTTATGGGAGCCCCTTGATAGGCATAGATAGATATTGGAGTCCCGAGCAGCCCTGCCGCCGAATAGGAATTGATACCTAAGCCGATGCCCTGGTATAGATCCCGGTATATGCGGTCCTCGCGCGAATACGGCTCAAAACTGAAATCTGCGCGTAAATCTGCGGAGATGCGGTGGTTTATCGTCTTGTTTTCCGAGTTGGCACCCTCCAGGAAGTTATTTGTGCCGGGAACCCACGCCGGGGAGATTTCTGCGCCTATGCGCCATTCTCCCGGACGGGAAATGCCCGTCTTGGCGATGTCGCCGGCGTGCCCCGTTACCGTTGCGGCCGTCAGCAATAAAGCCGTTATCAATGCCCTGCTACTCATATTTGTACTTGTATTCGTAGGATGTGGTGTAGATTGACGTGGCGGTAAAAGGCAGCATTATCTGCTGTTCGGACTGGCGATTGTAGCACAGGATGTTTCCGCTCTGCGTGGCGCGGCTGTAGTGGAGTACGTATTCGACCTTGGCCTTGGTATGGGCCGGGACATCTATGGAAAACTCCTCTGTCGCATAACTTGATGGGGCGAATGTGAGTCGGCGTGCGAGAGTGAAATTGTCGTACTCGCGCAAAGTCCATTCTTTGCCGTTATACGCTGGGACCGCCATATCGATGCTACGCCCATTCATCCATTCCGAGGAGGGCTCTACTATATTGCTGCAATTGGATGACAGATAGGGCATTATCGTTAGTTTCTGAGTGATGTTGCTGTTGTTGACAAGGCTCCGGCTATGGTAGCCCTGTTCAAAATCCTCTTCGATCGTCATTGAACCATCGTAAGTAGCCGTGACTATCTGTAGCGGTTCTCCGGCAGAGACTGTGATGTGTATGCCTTTCGTAACGCCGTAGTCATATTCCAGATGCAGAGTCGCTCTCGTGGTATCCAACGCGTTGTATTGGCTGGAGATATATAACATCTCACCGGAAAACCCTATGGAATGCAGCCTTGCGGGATTTTCGAAGACTATGCTTTCGAGTTCCGACGGAGGGCAGCCAGCGTCAGTTGTGCCTTTGCTGCTGTAGTATGTGATATATTCCCTGTCTTGGTAGTTGCAGTCGAGGCTGATCTTCGACAACCCTTTACGGGAAAATGCCGTTGACCACTGGCCTCCGTCACCGTCGATACAGACTTCGGAGTACTCTGGCAACTCGTTCCTGTCGAGGAATATATCTCCGTTGCACCCTGCCGCCATCAGCAGAATGCCAGCCATTATCAATGCCCTCGTCTGTATCCTATGCTTCATCGTACAATGCAGTAACTCATACAAATAAACAAAGATATATAAAAATGCTGTATGTAATCGAACTTGCAGCCTCTCGAAAACATAAAAAAAGCGCAAGAAAGGTTCGATATTTTTCTTTGGGCATGGACCGCAAAAATCGGCAAAAACGGCGATTTGCCTGCAAAAACTTAAATTATCGA
>CAZKRZ010000081.1:0-6314 GCA_964555325.1 uncultured Muribaculaceae bacterium | reverse complement strand
CGACATGCTCCGCCACTGCTCTCCCTCTACGAGAATATGCATCGCCGCGGACATCAGTTGCGAAGACGCATTCATCAAGACCAAGACCGCAGGAGAATGGAAACGCGACATCCCCGTGATAGGCAAGCGTCCCTGCGTATTCGTAATGCTCGCACACAAATGATTACAGGCAAGATAAGACTCGACGGCATGCGCTTCGCCTGCCGCCACGGCGTACTGGAAAGCGAGATGCTGGCGCCGAACATATTCGTGGTAGACTTCGAGGCGGACTACGATGTCAGCCGCGCAGTCGCCAGCGACAATATAGAAGACACCCTCAACTACGGGGAGATATACGACATAGTGGCGGAACAGATGCAGCGCCCGTCCGCCCTGCTCGAGCACCTCTGCGGCCGCATAGTGTCCGCAATCGCTGCAGCGCACCCCGAAGTGGAATCATTCAGAGTGCAGGTCTCCAAGCAGAATCCTCCCGTAAACGGCGCGGCCAGATGGTCACGCGTAGAACTCAGTTACACAAGATGAGCAGGAAGATAGCGTTCATCACCCTCGGCTGCAAACTGAACTACGCCGAGACTGCCACTTACGAGAGGGCATTCATGGAGCACGGCTACAATGTAGTACCGTGGCAGGACAAGGCGGATGTCTATGTAATCAACACCTGCGCCGTCACCGAAAGGGCGGAAAAGAAGTCCAGAGGAGAAATACGCAAGGTACACCGCATCAATCCCGATGCGGTCATTGCCGTCACAGGCTGCGCTGCACAGTTGCGCCGCGAGCAACTCGCTGCGATAGAGGGTGTAAGTTTCGTATTCGGTGCGGAAGCCAAGTCCGAACTCGTCCCTGCCATTCTCGGTACGGAGCTGCCCGACCACAAGCAGTTTTTCCCGGCATACAGCAGCGGAGAGGACCGCACGAGGGCATTCCTAAAGGTGCAGGACGGCTGCGACAATTTCTGCGCGTATTGTACGGTCCCGTTCGCACGGGGCAGGAGCCGCAACGCAAGCATCTGCGAGGTGACACGCCAGGCCCGCGAGATAGCCGCTGCCGGGGTCAAGGAGGTCGTCATCACCGGAGTCAACACCGGAGATTTCGGCAGGACTACGGGAGAGAGTTTCCTCGACCTGCTCAAGGCACTGAATGATGTGGAAGGCATTGAGCGATACCGCATTTCCTCGATAGAGCCCAATCTCATCACGGAGGAGACGATAGACTGGATAGCCTCGGGCACCAAGATACTCCCCCATTTCCACATTCCGCTCCAGAGCGGCTCGGACGAGATTCTCCAGCGTATGGGGCGGAGGTACACGACGGAGATGTTCCGGCACAAGGTCGAATACATACGTTCCAGGATGGAGACTCCCGGGAGCGCGAAAGTATTCTTCGGCATAGACCTGATGGTCGGATTGCCCGGAGAGAGCGAGAAACTGTTCCGCGAGGGCAAGGAGTTTATCGAATCCCTGCGCCCGGCATTCCTGCACGTATTCCCCTATTCGCGCAGGCCGGGGACGAGAGCCGACAAGATGCCGGACCAGGTGCCCGACTACATCAAGACTGAACGCGTCGCGGAGATGGAGGCGCTCTGCCGCGAGCTGCACGGGAGTTTCGCCGCGGCACACAAGGGAATGAAAGAGTATGTGCTCTTCGAGTCCTCGGAGCGCGACGGCATGATGTCCGGCTACACGCGCAACTACATCAAGGTCACCAGGCCGTATGACGCCTCGCTTGTCGGCAAGACCGTCGAAGTCATACTGTAGGAGGGCATTCATGATATTTTTTTGCATATTTGCATCGGGAAAAGGCGTTTTGGAAGCCGTTTAGAATAGATGGAAACGACTGTATTTGACCCGCTCCGCAGACGCGAAGTCGCGCTGACTCCGGAAGAAAGAGTGCGCCAATGGTTCATCGGCGTATTGAAAGATTGCCTGGGCGTGCCCCTGCACATGATGGGCAGCGAAGTGGAGATGAAATTCGGCTCCTCGGACAAGGTCTGGCGCGCCGACATTCTGATATATGACCGCTCCGCAAAGCCGCTCGCCATAGTGGAATGCAAGAGGCCGGAGACAGCCCTCTCCGAGGATGTCATGCGGCAGGCATTGAGGTACGACATGGCATTGAATGTCAAATACATATTCATCACCAACGGCAAAGAGACGCGCATCGCCAGACGGCAGCCCGACGGGAGAGTGGAGTTCCTGACGACAGCTCCGCATTATGAAGAAATGACAAAAGAATGACTATAGACGCAAAAGAGTTTCTGGGAAACCCCATTTTCGAGATAGTGTCCGCCTGCGCCGAAGAGGCAGGTGTCAGGGCTTTCGTCATAGGAGGCTATGTGAGAGACTGTTTCCTCGGACGCCCGTGTAACGACATAGACATAGTGGTGGAGGGCAGCGGCATGGACCTCGCCCAAGCAGTGGGCAAGAAAGTGCACAGCAAGGTGACCCTGTTCAAGAATTTCGGTACGGCCATGCTGCACAGCGGCGGTGACGAGATCGAGTTCGTCGGGGCGCGCAAGGAATCCTACCGTCGCGAATCCCGCAACCCTATAGTGGAGGACGGCACGCTCGAGGACGACCAGAAGAGACGCGACTTCACCATCAACGCCATGGCATTCAGCCTCCAGAAGGATTCTTACGGAGAACTCGTGGACCCGTTCGGAGGTATCAGGGACCTCGACAGGGGTATCATACGCACACCGCTCGACCCGGACACGACCTATTCGGACGATCCGCTGCGCATGCTTCGCGCAATACGCTTTGCGGCCCAGTTGAGCACTCCGGAGAGGGCATTCACCATAGTCCCCGAGTCGATGGAGTCTATGCGCCGCATGAAAGAGCGGCTCTCCATCCTGTCCAAGGAGCGCATCGTGGAGGAACTCAACAAGATGCTGCTCACCGCCAAACCGTCAATGGCATTCAGGCTCATGGACGAGACCGGCCTGCTGGAGCGCATACTCCCCGACCTCGTGAAACTCAAAGGCGTGGAGAGCGTGGACGGACGCGGACACAAGGACAACTTCTCCCACACCCTCGCAGTGCTCGACAATGTCGCTGCTGCCGACAGGGACAATCCCAATGTCTGGCTCAGATGGGCGGCGCTGCTGCACGACATAGGCAAGCCGGCATCCAAACGCTACGACCCCGCCACAGGCTGGACTTTCCACGGGCATGACGTGATAGGCTCGCGCATGGTCCCCAAAATCTTCCAGAAGTTGAAGATGCCTCTCAACGAGAAGATGAAATATGTCCAGAAACTCGTCTGGCTGCACATGCGCCCTATCGCCCTCGTGGACGACGAGGTGACGGATTCGGCTGTCAGACGCCTGCTCTTCGATGCAGGTGACGACATCGAGGGGCTGATGACACTCTGCAACGCGGACATCACTTCCAAGAATCCGGAGAAGGTCAAGCGCATAAGACGCAATTTCGAGATTGTCCGCCACAAACTCGAGGAAGTCGAGGCCAAAGACGCGATACGCAATTTCAAGAACCCCATCACGGGAGAATACGTCATGCAAGTGTACGGTCTGCCGCCGTGCCGCGAAATCGGCGTACTCAAGGAGAATGTCAAGAATGCCATACTGGACGGCGTCATAGGCAACAATTTCGAGGAGGCTGACGCATTCATGCGCCGTCAGGCGGAGGAAATGGGACTCCATGCTGTCTGATGAATACATAGTCTACATCACATCCGTACGCAGATACTCGGCACGCACGCAGGAGATATACCGCTCCGTGCTGGAATCATTCATATCCTACAGCTGCGAAGACGGCACCGGGGACGAAGCGGTCATCAAGGCCCTGAATCCCACGGCGATACGCAACTACGAAGTGCATCTGCTGGACGCACTGAAAGAGAGTGCCGTCACCGTTAATCTGCACCTGTCCGTCCTCAGCGGCTTCTGCAAATTCCTTATGAAACAGGACCGGCTGCAGTCCAATCCGGTCAGGCTCGTCCCGCGCCCCAAAATGGCAAAGAAACTGCCCGAGGTATACCGCGAGGAGGCTCTGGAGAAATACTTCGAGTCGAGTGCTTGGCTGGTGGAAATGCCTGTCACCTCGGACAGGCAGAGTTACAGACAGAGACTGGCGAGGCTGATATTGTCGCTGCTGTACAACACCGGCATGAGACGCGCCGAACTCATCGGACTGACCTGGAATTCCGTAGATATGAAGAGGTCGGTCATACGCGTGCACGGCAAGGGCGACAAGACCAGGGAAATCCCCATGCTCCCTGCAATGCGCGATGAAGTCTCAAGATATATGGAGGCGGCAAGGCTTGTCACAGGCTGCGACTGCTCCCCGTATGCCCCGCTGCTCGTCACAGACAGGGGACGCGCGCTCTACCCCGTCTATGTGGACAGGGCCGTCAAGTCAGAACTCGGCGCTATCCCGGAAATCACGGGACGCAAGTCTCCGCATGTATTCAGGCATTCCATCGCCACGGAACTGCTGGACAACGGAGCGGACCTCAACTCTATCAAGGAAATGCTCGGGCACTCCTCCCTCTCCGCCACCCAGGTCTATACCCACAACAGTATCGAGAAACTGCGCAAGACCTACGCAGCCTCTCATCCGAGGGCTAAAAAAAAGGACTCTTAAGCGAGTCCTTTTCCGTGACAGTTCTTGTATTTCTTGCCGCTTCCGCAGGGGCAGGGATCATTGCGGCCTACCCTGCTGTGATCCACCTTGATAGGAGTGCGGGCTTTCTGCTCGGCATTGGTGCTCAAGTCGGAGCGGCCGGCCTGCATCTCGCTCATGTCTGTCCTGGCAGGCTGCACGGTACGCTGGGGTACATTGTCCTCCCTCAACGGGATGAACGCCCTGAGCAGGAATGACAGCACATCGCGGTACAGTTCCTCCATCATCGTCTGGAAGAGGTTGAAACTCTCCATCTTGTACACGACGATAGGATCTTTCTGCTCGTATGAGGCATTCTGGACGCTCTGCTTGAGGTCGTCCATCTCGCGCAGGTGCTCTTTCCAATGCTCGTCTATCTGATGCAGGGTGATCATCTTGCTGACAGTCTTGGCGACTTCCTTGCCCTCATTCTCATAAGCCTTGGCGAGATTGACCGACAGGGTCATCTGCTTGCGCCCGTCAGAGATAGGAATCGCGATATTCTGATAGATACTTCCCTGTTTCTCGTATACTGCCTTGATGACAGGCCAGAGTTTGGTGGCGAGGTTTTCCATACGCCTCTTGTACACCTCGTTGATGTGGGCGCAGAGGGCGTCCGCAATCTCCGCATCCTTGGCGTGCAGATAGAAGTCCTCATCAAAACCGAGATCGGTCGAGAGCTGTGCCATGACATATTCCTCAAAGTCGGCGAAAGGCATACCTTTGCACTTCGAGACTATGATATTGGCCTCGTCGATCATCATGTTGGCAAGGTCCACCTCTATCTTGTCACCGCTGATGGCATCACGGCGGAGAGCATAGACGCTCTCGCGCTGGTTGTTCATGACATCATCATATTCGAGCAGTCTCTTTCGTATGCCGAAATGGTTCTCTTCGACTTTCTTCTGGGCATTCTCGATGGCGTTGGAGAGCATGCGGTTTGTAAGAGCCTCATCGTCCTCCATGCCGAGTTTGTCCACAACGCTTGCGATACGCTCGGAGCCGAACAGACGCATCAGTTTGTCTTCCAGAGAGATATAGAACACCGAACTGCCCGGGTCCCCCTGACGTCCGGCACGTCCTCTGAGCTGACGGTCCACACGGCGGGAATCATGCCTCTCCGTACCGATGATAGCCAGACCTCCTGCGGCCTTGACTTCGGGGCTGAGCTTGATATCCGTACCACGGCCCGCCATGTTGGTGGCGATGGTCACGGTAGATGACATACCTGCCTGGGCTACAATCTCCGCCTCGCGTGCGTGTTCCTTGGCGTTGAGCACATTGTGCTTGATACCGCGGAGTTTGAGCATACGGCTCAGGAGTTCGGAAGTATCGACATCCGTCGTACCGACAAGCACGGGGCGTCCCTCCTTGATAATCTCCTCGACATGGGCAATGACCGCCTTAAACTTGGCTGTCTTGGTCTTGTATATGAGATCCTCCTGGTCGTCACGCACCACGGGACGATTGGTGGGGATGACCACCACGTCCAGTTTGTAGATGCTCCAGAACTCTCCTGCCTCCGTCTCCGCAGTACCGGTCATACCGGCAAGTTTGTGATACATACGGAAATAGTTCTGCAGGGTAATCGTGGCGAATGTCTGTGTCGCAGCCTCTACCTTGACATTCTCCTTGGCTTCCACAGCCTGGTGCAGTCCGTCGCTCCAGCGGCGTCCCTCCATGATACGGCCGGTC
>CAZKRZ010000080.1:0-6341 GCA_964555325.1 uncultured Muribaculaceae bacterium | reverse complement strand
GCTTACCCCTGAGCAGGCAGCACAGGCCCGTGAGATCAAGGCTACAGTTGCAGCGGAGAAATCCGCCAACCTCAACGAGCAGATGATCGAGAACATCGCCAAAGGCCGTGTACAGAAGTTCCTCAAGGAGAATACCCTTATGGAGCAGGAGTACCAGATGAGCGATGACAAGATTACTGTCAAGGCAGCTCTTTCAGCAGCCGACAAGGAGGAAAATGTAGTCGCGTTCAAGCGCTTCACACTCAACGACTAATCATTAGTTCCACATATTGCATTTAGCGGGTCGCCCCATAAAGGGATGACCCGCTTTTTATACCTCCTTCCATTGGCCGCATTCCGGCCATCGCAAACGCCTCTTTGGCTGAAGCCGGAATATAAAAAACCGCCTCATTTCACAACGAAGCGGCCCAATAAATTCTAACCTAAAATTTAACCTATGAAAAACTATTCATCATGAATAATTACAAATCCTGTGCCAGTACCTTATTCGGTAACCAGTTTTACGGAAACAATCTTGACTGCCTCGACGGGGCGGTCGCGGTAATCTGTCTGCACGGCTGCAATCTTGTCGATAGTATTGAGTCCATCGATAGTCTCGCCATACACAGTGTATGCTCCATCCAGCTGGGCACAGTTGTCGGCGTCCTGGACGATGTAGAACTGTGAGCCTGACGAGGCCTTGGTAGGGTTGGCGGCATCTCCGCGCCTGGCAGCTGCCAGAGCACCTTTCTTGTGCTTGTATTCGGGCACAAACTCGGCAGGGACTGTGTAGTCAGGTCCGCCGGTGCCCCATCTGTCTGCCATGTCGGGATTCTTGGAGAGGGGATCTCCGCCCTGGATCATGAATCCGTCTATAACCCTGTGGAACAGCAGCCCGTCATAATAGCCGCTGAGTGCGAGACGTGCAAAGTTGTCCCTGTGCTTGGGAGTCTTGGAATAGAGTTTTACTCTGATAGTGCCATAATTGGTCACGATGTCGAATACCGGCTCCTCGGGGAGCGTTGCCAATGTCTTTTCTGCCATTTCTTTGTTTGTTTGTTCTTGTGCTATGGAGTCCTGCCTTGCCTGTTCGGCGGCGGCAGCATCCGCTTTTTTACCGGAGCGTCCGCAGGACGCGACCATCATAATGGCTGCCGTCGCCAGCAGCGCTGCTTTAACGATACCTTTCATGCTTTACGTTTTTTGAGTTCCTTGTATATCATCCATGCGTAGAGAGGCAGTAGAGCCGTCCCCACGATGATTTTCCCTGTACTGCCGAGCGGTACTGCCGCGTATATGGCATAGAGCACGGCCGCGCAGACGACAAACTTCATCATCCCTGCCATATCATAGCGTATGGGATAGTACCGCCGTCCTATGAGCCAGCTCATCAGCATGGCTGTCCCGTATCCGGCAAATCCTCCCCAGGCACATGCCATATACCCCCAGCGGGGGACAAACACGACATTGAACAGCACCATCACGGCTGCTCCGCACGCGCTCATTACCGCGCCCCACCATGTCTTGTCCGTGAGCTTGTACCAGAATGAGAGATTGAAATACACTCCCATGAATATCTCCGCTGTCATCACGACCGGCACGGCCTTGAGTCCGGACCAGTAGCCCGGCTGTATGAAATGCCTCAGTACGGGCATGTAGAACATCACCGCCAGCCACGCCATCACGGTGAATACCACAAACCATTTCATACCCTCCGCAAGCGTGTCGGGGCTGTTTCTGTCCTTGTCTCCGCCGAATACGAGCGGCTCGTACGCATAGCGGAACGCCTGTGTCAGCAGCGACATGATCATCGCAATCTTGACGCACGCCCCATAAATGCCGAGCTGCACCTGCCCCTCATGTCCCGGCATCAGGTAGGGGAATAATATCTTGTCCGCCACCTGGTTGAGTATGCCTACGAGACTGAGCAGCATCAACGGCAACGAATAGGCGAGCATACGCCTTGCAAGCCCCTTGTCGAATCCGTATGCAATGCCTTTCATCTCCGGGACAAATCCCAATGTCACACCTGCCGTACAGATGAGGTTTGCAAAGAATATCAGCCCTACGCCTCCGTTGTACCTGTCGTAGATCCCCGCCAGCCCCTCGTGTCCGGGCATTACGAGGAATATAAACAGATTCATGGCGATATTGGCGAATATGAACGCCATCTTGAGGCTCATGAATCTGACCGGACGATGCTGTTGCCTGAGACGTGCGAACATGATAGCCTGGAAAGCATCCATTCCGGCTATCAGCACAAAGCAGGCTATATATTCGGGGTGCTCGCCGTACCCCATCGCCTCCGACAACGGCCCGAGAAAGGCGAATGCCAGCGCGACAAACGCCAGCGCGACGCCACCCACCATGCGTAACGCATTGCTGTAGACCATCCTGTCGTCTTCCTCCCTCCTGCCGGAAAAACGGAAGAATGTCGTCTCCATTCCGAATGTCAGCAATGCCAGCAACAATGCGGAATAAGCGTACAGATTGTTGACTATGCCGTTTCCGCCGCTCTCCGCCGATATTTTATAGGTATACAGAGGGACGAGCAGGTAGTTGAGAAACCTCCCGACTATACTGCTCATCCCGTATATCGCGGTATCCTTTGCCAGAGACTTCAGATTCATTTATTGCGGTAGTTGAATCCCTTTTCGTCCAATATTCCGAATCCGTGGCTCTTGACCTTGGACATAAACTTGTCGAAATCCTTGTTCTCCGGCAGGCACCACTGCACCTCGCTCATTGCAAACAGACGAGGCATTATCATATACTCGAGCTGCTCCTCCGAAGGGATGTATTCAGTCCAGACATTGGCCTGTGCACCGAGTATGTGCGAAGCGGCGTCGGCATCCAGTCCGTCTGTTGGGTTGAATCCGTAGACCTTCTCTATAGGCAGAGTGCCCCACCATGCGCAGAGCGGCTCGTCCACATCCTCCCATACGGGGATAGAGGTGTTGTTGCGCGTGCCGCACTGGTTGTAGTCAAAGTAGCAGAATTTGTCGGGAGACATAATGACATCAAAACCTCTGTTGGAAGCCTCTATGCCACCCTTTGTGCCTCTCCAACTCATCACAGTGGCACCTGCGGCGAGTTCGCCCTCGAGGATTTCATCCCAGCCGATGAGCTTCTTGCCGCGTGAAGTGAGGAACTCCTGCATACGAGAGGTTACATAGCACTGGAGTCTCTGTTCTGCGCTGATATGCTCGTCACTCTTGAGCCCGAGAGCGGCTATACGAGCCTGACAGTCAGGGCATTGCGACCATGCGTCTTTAGGGCATTCGTCACCGCCTACATGGAAATACTTGCCAGGGAAAATGTCGCAGAGTTCGCCGATGACCGTAGTCAGGAACTCGAATGTACTCTCCTTGCCGGGGCAGAGGACATCGGGTGAGACGCCCCACATCGGCCAGGTCTTGTACTCCTTGCCCGTCTCGATGGATATGCCGGTGCATCCGAGATGAGGATACGAGGCGAGAGCCGCCACCATGTGGCCGGGCAGGTCTACCTCGGGGATGACGGTGATGCCCAGACGGTCGGCGTATGCGACTATCTCGCGCATCTGCTCCTGGGTGTAGAAACCTCCGTAACGGGTCTCATCGTATTTGAGTTCGCTCCTCTTCTGGCCGGGGACATAGCCGATGACCGTGCGGTCACGCCATGCTCCTACCTCCGTGAGTCTGGGGTAAGCCTTGATTTCGGCCCTCCAGCCCTGGTCGTCCGTCAGATGCCAGTGGAAACGGTTGAGTTTGAGCGTAGCCATGACATCGAGTATCTTCTTGATTTCGTCCACCGACCAGAAATGGCGGCAGCAGTCGAGCATCATGCCGCGATGTCCGAATCTGGGCTTGTCCTTGATCTCGCAGCAGGGGAGTTTCCATCCGGAATCCTTGTCCTGCTCTCCGCCGTAGATAGATACCGGCATCAACTGTTTGAGAGACTGTATCGCATAGAGAAATCCCGCATCGGAAGATGCCCGGATCAGAGCCTTGCGCTTGTCGATATTGATAGAATACGCCTCCTCCGCCATTGTCGGCTCTATGGCGAATACGATACCCTTGTCTGCACATTCATTCTCCACAGCGGAGAGTTCGAATGTCTTTCCTGTCACGGCACCGAGTTCACCGGATAGGCGTTTTGCGGCCTCGAGGGATTTCTCGCCCATGGCCTTGTCGCAAGAGATGCGTGTCTCCTTGAGGAGATCGAACGAGCCCTTGCCCTCCTGTACGCTGAGAGGCTGCGGGATGATGTTGATTGCCGCTGCGAGCAGACCGGCGAATAATGTCAGAGTCATAATGTTATCTGTGTTTTTGTTGTGTCAATATATTATAAGTCCGGCTATTCCACCGGCTATTATCAATGGTATGGGCTTGACCTTGAATCCGAGCGATGCGACCAGAGCCGCCCCGAGCAACGCCCAACTCTTCCAGTCGGGGAAATTGTCCCTCACTACGGAGAATGCCGGAGTTGTGCCGTCCCAACTGACATCGAATACCAGTATCGCCACCGCTGCCGCAAGCATTCCGACCACTGCCGGACGGACGCTGCCCATGATATGGTTGAATGTACTTGAATTGCGATACTTCATATACATCCTCACTATCAGCATCATGATGATGAATGACGGCAGCACTATGGCTATGGTTGCCGTGCATGAGCCGAGGATGCTGACCAGATGTCCTGCCCCTGCCTCGTGGAGCACCTCGTAGCCGGTATATGTGGCGCAGTTGATGCCTATAGGCCCGGGCGTCATCTGGGAGATGGCGACAATGTCCGTAAACATGCTCTCCGTCAGCCAGGCATGGTTGGATACCACCTCGGTCTGTATCAGGGACAGCATCGCATAGCCTCCTCCGAATGTGAAAGTACCTATCAGAAAGAATGTTACAAACAACTCTACGAATATCATCTGCCGCCCCTCCTCTCTCTTAACCATGCCGTAGCGGCACTTATTATTATAATGGTAAGCAATATATATATAGGAGAGAAGTCCAGCAGCGCCACGGCTGCGAGCACTCCTATGCTGATGACCCAGTGCCACCATGTGCGGTTGCCCTTTGCCATGCTGACCGTCGGTGCGACGATGAGCGCCACCGTGACGGGGCGTATGCCCCTGAATGCCTTTTCTACATATACATTGTCCCGAAACGACGTAAAGAACATCGCTATCAGCAGAATGGCGGCAAACGGCACGCAGATGCTGCCGAGTGTGGCGGCTATGCTGCCCTTAAGTCCGCGCAGCCTGTATCCTGCGAATATGGAGATATTTACCGCTATCAGTCCCGGTGCGCTCTGGGCGAGGGCTATGATGTCCGGAAACTCTTCTTCCGACAGCCATCCGCGGCCGACGATTTCGGACTGAATGGCAGGGACCATGGCATAGCCTCCGCCTACAGTGAATGCCCCGATGTTGCAAAACACGAGGAATATCTTGTGAAGAGGGACTTTCTGTATGGCATCCATTGATGCAAATATACAAAATGGGATGGTGAGGGCGTGCCTGATTATGGCTAATTTAGAAAAAATATGTAATTTTGCTCCGATAAAGTGAATACATCTAATTAATTCTATAAAAGAAATGAGAATCGTTCAAGTTACAGGCAGGGAGATCCTCGATTCCAGAGGAAACCCTACGGTTGAGGTCGAGGTCGTGCTCGAGTCCGGTTTCAAAGGTGTTGCAGCAGTTCCTTCAGGAGCTTCCACCGGTGAGAATGAGGCACTGGAGCTTCGTGACGGCGACAAGAGCCGTTACATGGGCAAAGGCGTGCTCAAGGCTGTCGCCAATGTCAATGACGTCATCGCACCCGCTATCGTCGGCATGTCCGCTCTGGAGCAGTGGTCTATCGACA
Organism: uncultured Muribaculaceae bacterium; assembly: GCA_964555325.1. Taxonomy (GTDB): domain Bacteria; phylum Bacteroidota; class Bacteroidia; order Bacteroidales; family UBA932; genus Cryptobacteroides. The sequence continues at coordinate 513 of CAZKRZ010000080.1, read as the reverse complement.
AGACCATGATCGAGCTCGACGGCACTCCTACCAAGAGCAAACTCGGCGCCAACGCCATTCTCGGCGTGAGCCTCGCAGTTGCAAAGGCAGCCGCTGCATATCTCGACATGCCTCTGTACAGGTACATCGGTGGTACCAATACTTATGTGCTCCCCGTTCCTATGATGAACATCATCAACGGCGGTGCCCACTCCGATGCCCCTATCGCATTCCAGGAGTTCATGATCCGTCCTGTCGGCGCAGCCAACGAGGCTGAGGCAGTCCGCATGGGCGCCGAGGTTTTCCACAACCTCAAGACTGTGCTCAAAAAGCGCGGCTGCTCCACTGCAGTAGGTGACGAGGGTGGTTTCGCTCCTGCACTCAAGGGCATCAATGATGCTCTCGACTGCATCATCGAGGCTATCAAGCTCGCAGGTTTCGAGCCCGGCAAGGACATCACCATCGCTATGGACTGCGCTGCTTCCGAGTTCTGCTTCAAGGGTGAGGACGGCAAGTTCTACTATGACTACAAGC
>CAZKRZ010000079.1:0-6363 GCA_964555325.1 uncultured Muribaculaceae bacterium | reverse complement strand
TGTTGGTCCTGCCGTACAGGCATTTGTATCCGAAACCGGAGAAGAACTGAATGTTGTGAAAGTAGCAGCAAATCAGGCAGCCAGCATCTCCCTGTTCAAGGGCGTTACCCTCAAGGACTTCGCTGACAAGCTCGTCATCGATCCTGTGGCTGGCGCACTCGTTGCAGAGTCCGTAAGCGCATACGATGTAGCTGTTACCTATGGTACTCCTGCCTACAAGGTTAAGAAAAATGGCGCATTCGTTGAGGACAACACCATCTCCTTCGACCGCTTGAGCGTCAGCTCCGGTGCGCTGAATGTCTCCGCAAGCGATGCAAGACTCGCTCACGAGATTGAGGTCACCGTACCTGTGAAACTCACTCACAAGTACAGCATCGAAAAGAAGACCACAGGAACAACTACTACTTGGGAGCCCAAGCCCCTCGAGTTCAATGTTGTTTTCATAGTTAAGAACGCAGAGTAAGAAGGTTTTTAATACATGTGTTTGGGGAGAGCCGCTTATGCAGCTCTCCCCTTTCTTTTATGCAAAGAACAACAATACATTGCAGCGCAATGCTCGCACGATTTTTGCAAAAGGGGACGCGGTCGCGGACAATTCCCGCGAGTATTATACACCATGCATAAATTCTTGATTCCAGGACTATCGATAGCCCTGCTATGTTCTTCCTGCGGCCACAACGGCGGAGATACCGGCAAAGCCGCAGCAGAGTACCGCACCATCATTGTCACGACATCCGACCAGACTCTCAAGACAGCCTATAGCGCGACCCTCGAAGGGCGCCAGCTGGTCGAGATACGCCCTCAGATCAGCGGAGTGATTACCGACATACGCATCAACGAGGGAGACAGGGTACGCAAAGGGCAGACACTGTTTGTCATAGACCAGATACCATACAAGGCAGCCGTCGAGGTAGCCAAGGCCAATGTCGGCAGCGCAGAAGCGGCTCTCGCCACAGCCGAACTGACAGAGAAGAGCAACCGCCAGCTCTACGAGCGTGGAGTCATCTCGGAATACGAACTCCAGACCGCCGTCAATGCCCTGGCTCAGGCACGGGCATCCCTGGCACAGGCACAGGCGCAACTCACCACCGCATCCAACAATCTCTCATACACCGAGATCAAAAGCCCTGTCAACGGCTCTGCCGGCATGATAGCATATAGGGTAGGCGCACTCGTGAGCAGCAATATCGCCACGCCTCTCGTCACGGTATCTGACGACAGCACGGTCTACGCCTATTTCTCCATGAGCGAAAACAAGATGCTCTCACTCATTGGAGAGTATCGTTCACAGGAAGAGATGCTTGCCGGCATGCCCGCAGTCGGACTGGTGCTCAGCAACGGCACGAAGTATCCCACCGAGGGCAGAATAGACGCCATCAGCGGCATTATCGAGAGCGGCACTGGAGCAGTGAGGATACGCGCCGCCTTTGCTAACGAAGGGCACATTCTGCGCAGCGGAGGCAGCGGCAGCGTCATTGTCCCCACAGACATGCAGGGTGTAATAGTCATTCCGCAGAGCGCAACCTATGAGATACAGGAAAAGACATTCGCATACAAGGTAGTGGACGGCAAGGCGAAATCAGTCGAAGTGAAGGTCTACAAGACCAATGACGGCCGCAACTACATCGTCGAAGACGGTCTGACAGTCGGAGATGTCATCATCGCCGAGGGCGCAGGACTGGTACGGGAAGGCACTCCCGTCAAGGTAGCGGAGGGCCGGTAGATGAACGTCAAATCATTCATTGACAGACCTATATTGTCCGGAGTCATCTCCGTGGCGATTGTCCTTGTAGGTCTGATAGCATTGGGACAGTTGCCGGTAGAGCAATATCCCGACATCGCGCCTCCTACCGTCAGCGTATCTGCAAATTATGCCGGCGCGAGCGCGGAGACGGTACAGAAGAGTGTCATCGTCCCACTTGAGGAGTCCATCAACGGTGTGGAGAACATGATGTACATGTCCTCCAGCGCCACCAACACAGGCTCCGCTTCGGTGTCGATTGTATTCAAGCAGGGCACTGACCCGGATATGGCATTGGTCAATGTCCAGAACCGTGTCGCGGAGGCGCAGAGCCAGTTGCCGTCCGAGGTGACCAGGTCAGGAGTCACTGTCCGCAAGAGGCAGACCAGCACGCTCATGATGATTTCGCTGTATAGCCCCACCGACGCCTATCCTGCCAACTTCCTGACCAACTACACCAAAATCAACATCGAGCCCCAGATCAGCCGTATCCCCGGCGTCGGTGAAGTCAATGTATTCGGAGCCAACTACTCCATGCGTATCTGGCTCGATCCCGGCAAAATGGCGGCGTATTCGCTCGTCCCCTCCGACATCACTGCCGTATTGGGCGAACAGAATATCGAATCCCCTACCGGAAAACTCGGTTCGGAGTCCGAGAATGTATTCCAGTACACACTCAAATACCGCGGCCGCTACGAAAATGAAGAGGACTATGAAAACATGGTCATCAAGGCTCTGCCCGACGGCAGTATCCTGCGTCTCGGTGATGTGGCAAAGGTTGAGCTCGGTGCTCTCAACTACACATTCTTCAACGAATTGAACGGACATCCTGCCTGTAACATGATGATAGTGCAGACAGCAGGCTCCAACGCCAGCAGCATCATCTCCCAGGTGGAGAATGTCATCAAAGAGGTCGAAAAAGACCTCCCTCCGGGCATGAAGTTCGCCACGGTCATGAGTGTCAAGGACTTTCTCGACGCCTCCATAGCGAGCGTCATCGAGACCCTGCTCATCGCCATTCTCCTGGTCATCATAGTGGTGTATTTCTTCCTGCACGACTTCAAGGCGACGCTCATCCCGTCAATCTCCATTATCGTATCGCTCATCGGTACATTCGCATTCATATATGTAGCCGGATTCTCGCTAAACCTCATCACCCTGTTTGCATTGGTGCTGGTGATAGGCACGGTCGTGGATGACTCTATTGTGGTGGTAGAGGCGGTGCAGGCGAAATTCGACGAGGGGTATACCTCTGCCTACAAGGCGACCGTAGATGCGATGAAGGGGCTTTCTTCCGCCATTATCACCAATACTATCGTCTTTATGGCGGTGTTTATCCCGATATGCTTTATCGGAGGCACGACCGGAGTGTTCTATACGGAATTCGGTCTGACGATGGCAGTGGCGGTAGGTATCTCCTGCCTAAACTCCCTCACCCTCAGTCCGGCATTGTGCTCGATACTGATGAAGCCGAGGGCGAATGTCGCCAAGGGTGAGAAAGCCGGATTCTCGGACCGCTTCCATTTCGCATTCAACCGTCATTTCGAGAGGTTCAAGGGAGGATACAGTTACGGAGTGCTGGCATTGTTCAAGCACAAATGGGTGACTGCCCTCATGCTCGTGGTCGCCGTCGCGGGACTGGCTATATTGCTGAAGACCACCAAGACGGGTCTCGTGCCGCAGGAGGACCTCGGTTCGCTGACTGTCAATGTGCAGGCAGCTCCGGGCACCAACCTCGAAGAGACCGAGAGGATAGTGGACGAGGTGGAGGAAATCATCAAGGACATTCCCCAGCTGGAACTCTATTCCAAGGTCATCGGCTCCAACGCCAGGCGCGAGCAGACGGCCTCTGCCGGTAACTTCAACCTCCTTCTCAAGAATTGGGACGAGCGCAAGGGCAAGGGCGATGATATCAATTCGGTCATCGAAGACATCTACCGGCGCACAGCACATATCTCCGCTGCGCAAATCAGGGTATCCACGCGCCCAATGATCTCCGGATACGGTACGGGCGCAGGATTCGAGCTCTATGTCCAGGATAAGAAGGGCGGCTCGACGGAGGACCTCCTGAAATACACGCGCCAGTTTATAGACGCGATGAACGGGCGCGAGGAGATAGCCAGGGCGTACACGACATTCGACACCAAATATCCCCAATATACGGTAGAGGTGGACGCAGCGCTGTGCAAACGCAGCGGTGTATCCCCGTCCGATGTGCTGTCGGTGATGTCAGGTTACCTCGGCGGCACATACGCATCCAATTTCAACCGATTCACCAAATTGTACAGGGTCATGATACAGGCTTCGCCCGAATTCCGTGAGAATGTCGAGGACCTGGACAATATATATGTACGCAACAGCGCAGGAGAGATGTCGCCTATCAGCCGTTATATCAAACTCACCAAGGTCTACGGCTCGGAGACGCTCCAGAGGTTCAACCTCTTCCCCACCATTGCGGTATACGGCGAATTGGGTGCCGGACACAGTTCGGGAGAGGCTATCAATGCCATACGCGAGGTCGCGCGCACGGCTCTGCCGGAGGGATACGGATTTGAGTTCAGCGGCATGTCTCGCGAGGAGGCGTCCGGCTCGAGCAACACCATAGTATTGGTATTCGCATTGTGTATCATATTCATCTATCTGATACTCTGCGGACTGTACGAGAGCCTGCTGATTCCGTTTGCGGTAATATTGTCTGTGCCTTTCGGACTGGCCGGCAGCCTTATGTTTGCCAATATCTGGGGGCTTGAAAACAATATCTACCTGCAGATCGGACTGATCATGCTCATCGGGCTGCTCGCCAAGACTGCTGTCCTGCTCACCGAATATGCCTCGCAGGCGAGGGCTAGCGGCATGAGTATCACACAGGCGGCGATGGCAGCAGCCAAGGACAGGCTCCGCCCTATCCTGATGACATCCCTCACTATGATTATAGGTATGATCCCTCTGATATTCGCCAACGGCGTAGGTGCCAACGGCAATATTTCGGTGGGCGTAGGAGCGGCAGGCGGTATGCTCGTGGGCACGATTGCGCTGCTCTTCCTGACTCCGGTACTGTTTATAGTCTGCGAATATATCGAGGAGAGGTATATGCCTGCGCGCAGGACGCAGATTTCCGAACACAAAGACGACAATCAATGAAAAAGACAATATCAGCATTAGCCCTGACGCTCGCAGCGGTGTGTTCCTGCGGCATCTATGGCAAATACGAAAGGCCTGAGACCGATGTGCAGATTGCAGAGGATACGGCGGCATTCACTCCGGCATGGAGGGAAATGTTCTCCGACCCTTGCCTGCAGTCGCTTATCGATACCGCCCTGCAACGCAATACGGACCTGCAGGTGGCGTTGCTAAAGGTCGAGGAGGCCAGGGCTTCACTGACAAGCGCAAGGCTCGTACAACTGCCCTCTCTGACCCTGAATACCGGTGCGCAGGTCCCCGGCTCCGGAGGCTCTATAGACGGCAGCGTCAAGGGCGGCAACGACTGGGCCCCGTCCGTTTCCGGCAAAGCCTCATGGGAGCCGGATATATTCGCACGCAACGCCAACGCGGCAAGGGCTGCGGCAGCCTCTCTCGAGGGATCCAAGGCATACGCGCAGGCCGTGCAGGTGGAATTAGTCTCCTCTGTAGCGGAATGCTACTACAACCTGCTGACCCTGGATGAGCAGTTGAAAATCAGCGAGCAGACCCTCGACAGCTGGGCGGAGAGCATCGCGGTCATAGAGGCTCTCAAAGACGCCGGACGCAGCAACGACATAGCGGTCCTGCAGGCTAAGGCCAAGAGGCTCAAACTCCAGGCGTCCACTGAGACTATCAGGAGCAATATCAGCATTGCGGAGAACGCACTGTGCTCTCTGCTCGGTGTCCCCTACCGCACAATACAGCGCGGCACGCTGGAGGAGCAGGCATTCCCGGAGGATTTCATCGATGGAGTCCCTGTAGGTACTGTAGCCGCGAGACCTGATGTCCGGCAGGCAGAGAGCGCACTCGCGCAGGCATTCTACAACACCAACGCATCGAGAGCCGCATTCTACCCCTCTCTTACCCTGTCAGGCACATTGGGCTGGACAGACTCCGGTGTCAAGATCAGCGACCCTGCAGGATGGATATGGAATGCCTTGGGCTCGCTTACAGAGCCGGTATTCAACCATGGAGCCAATGTCGCCGCTCTCAAGACCTCAAAGGCACGACAGGAAGAGGCTGCGCTACAATTCAGGCAGACCCTGCTGGATGCAGGCCGGGAAGTGAATGACGCGCTCTGCGAATGCCAGAACGCCCGCAAATGCATCGATTATGACATCCTGCAGTGCGAAGCATTGGACGATGCCGTAGAGAAAATCGACCTCATGATGAAATACTCCAACTCCAACTATCTGGAAGTCCTGACGGCCAAGCAGTCCCTCCTCGACGCCAGACTCGGGCTCGCCCAGGACAGGAGCAAACTCATCAGCGCATATATCAGTCTGTTCAAAGCCCTCGGAGGAGGGCTTCGCTGAAGAGGCGGACAGACATATATATAGAAAAAGTCCGGTGCAGAAGCATCGGACTTTTTTGATTGAAGAGTAACGGTGGAGATAAGGAGATTCGAACTCCTGACCCCCTGCTTGCAAAGCAGGTGCTCT
>CAZKRZ010000078.1:0-6470 GCA_964555325.1 uncultured Muribaculaceae bacterium | reverse complement strand
ACATGCCTGTGGTCCGGTTCGGCATGCACCTGCGCGGTCACATCCAGTTCCGGAGTGTCTTTGAAACTGTATTTGGCACCATCGTCCATCACCACATAGAACACCATCAGATGAGACTTCGCATTCTCCGGATGATGTCCGAATGTATAGAACTCTCCAACGACCCTATCTGCCCCGTCCGTATGCGACTCGAACGGGATAGTGACACATTCGCGGCCGAGAGCGCCTCCGGCGATGGTCATCTCCCCTGCCATTCCGGACAGAGTGCCAGACATTCGGGTCATGTGCTTGAGGTTGGTGACTCCCCTGACCTCGTATGTATATGTGCACAGCAACTCCTCGGGATAGAGCGTAACCACCTGTTCCTCATCCGTATCCGTCAGCTCCACGCCCACGATGTCGTCGCCCCAGAGCATATCCGGACAGATACGCACAGGCTCGTCATCAGTACCCTTTGCCTTCGGCGCCGAATACTGTGCCGCATTGCCGTACATAGGCTCGAGCACATTGCCGATACGGGTGAATGCGCCATGCGTCTCAAACGCCTCCATGCCGTAAAACTGGGTAGATTCGGTGTCGTTGTTGTAGCACAGCACCTTGTAACGGCCCACTTTCAGATTGATGACTCCGCCTCCGGTCCCCTTGAAATCGAAACGGCGGGCAGGACCGCCTTCTTCCGGATAGAAGAATACACACATGCCTGCAGGTGATGCTCCCGGAGCGGCAGCCCAGTCAAACACGACTCTCACATTCTTGGCATGAGGATGCGACAGACAGAGTTCCTTGTGCGTACATGCCAGCAGCAGCGGCAACATTGCCAATATGTACAGCATTCTCTTCATCGCCTGCCTCCTCTTCCGGGATTGACATTGTCCCGTCCTATCAGCCATACGAGAGAGACCTCCGCACGGGTCGGGCCGAACCAGCGTTTCATGCTGGTAGACTGCCATACATAGCAGCTGTCCTCGGGGGTGTATTCATACTGGCGTCCCCAATGAGCCCCGAGACCTATATTGAAATCAATGTTGAGCCTCTCTGCTATCGGCATGGAATATCCGTATTCCACACCGGCGCACCAGGTCGGACGGTCAAATATGTCACCGCCAGGCTGTCCGCCTATAAATCCCCTGCCTCCGGTCTCGAAATCATAGGTCAGTGCCTGCATATACACCCCGACGTGATGTCCGGTCAGCGGTTTCAGGGCTGCAGCCTCTCCAAACCATTTGCGCACATCTACATCCAGACCGTAGATCCTCCAATACCGGTGCCGGCTGTCGTTTTTCCACCACGCGTGAGTCCATCCTGCACCTGCGCTCCAGCCCCTGCCAAGATACAGTTCCGCTCCGGCATTGGGTATGAGCAGGGCGTCATACAACAGATTGGTCTTGAGCGCGGCATAGAACGGAGACCTCCCCTGCGGACGCACGGCGGGACGGCCAGGAGCAGGCAGCAAAGTCCCCTGCCGGACTGCTGTTACTGCAGGCGCATAGCCCGGTCCGGTGACATTGCCGTGATTCCAGGGTCTGTCATAACTCACCACCAGGCGCGAGGCCCTCAAGCCGGGAAACATCTCCCTATACATATACCAATAAGGCACTCCGCCTCTCAAGGCCTTCAGACGGTTCACCCCATCCGCGACTGTCACCCCGTCATCGCCGCCGGCAATGATGTCGCGCACGAGCGATATGACCTCCTCTCTGTAAGGCACATCCCCGTCCGCCTCCACCATGGACAACAGACCGCCCCAGTCCCTGCCGAGATATTCGAATGACTTTGCCGAATCCGGCACATGGACATATTCGGAGAGACGGGCAAATAGCACATCCGCGCGTTTGCGTGACAGGCGCTCATTCAGACGGACACCGCCCTCGGGAGAAGCAGCACCGACGACGGAGACTTTGCGCACCCTATACTCCAGGTCCGCCTGCCGTACTCTCAGCGTATCGCTGATACGCTCCAATGATGCCTGGTTGTCTCCTATGGATAAATCGAGATATGAACGACCTTGCCGGAAGAAAATTCGTACGACATCCCTTCCATCCTGCCCCCACAGGGGGCTACAAGTTCCCAACACTACGCAGAGTAATGCCGTACACAATCGTCTAAACATCCCGACTTAAAATAAATCGCGATTACAAAAGTATATCATTCCCCCCCCCCGTTGAAAGGATTTGGTACTATTTGGTGAAAAATCATGACTAAATGTCATTTTTCTGGGGGGGGGTAACCAAAGACTTTAAAAAATGCGAAAAAACGCCGCCCCGAGAACGAGAGAATCCGATTACAAAAGTACTCAAATGCAGCTCAAAAACCAGCCGAATATTGCACTCTCAACGAAAAACTATCGGGTTTGGCGACGCGTCCTCCATCCCTCAACGGACCTGCGCTGTAGTGTGTCATGGCAGCGCGCAGGTATATTCGTCCGTGTCCTGTCTTGAGCGAACACATCGCCTGGCACGAAAGCCCTCTGCCATAGTATGCAGGCACGGTAAACATGCCCGGGACATCGCGCTCATAACTGTATATCCTGTCATTCCACCTGTCAGCGGCAAATGCCGTAGTCCTTGCATGGAGCGTCACGCGTCCGCCTCTGTACCCTGCTTCGAGATAATATAGGTATGATATATCCTCGCAGCGCACCGCCTCCGCGCGCATACGGCCGCTCCACGCTCCGGCAGCCACGTCCGCATCGATGCGCAGGTCTGTCCGCTCCGGGATTTTGTCGGCAGGTCTCAGACGCCATGTTAGCCTGGGCTTGATGACGAGCCAGCCTGCAACGGGCATGGACTCATCCGTAATCGTCCGCAACTGCGATGATTTCTTTACCGGGCGGAGAGCGGCATCTGCGGTAATGCCCAAGTGCCACCCCAAGGATGTCCCAGTCTTCATGCCCACAGCTACGCCAGTCTCGTCCCCAAAAGCAGAGAATGCCCTCGGCGCTCCTGCATAACTGCTCCGCATACCGTCCGGATACGAACGCAGCATCAGTGCATACCTGCGCCTGTATGCCGGTGTCCAGACCAGTCCGCCGACAAATGCAGCCCTGCATGCCGCCAGATCGTACCCGGCCTCGGCAAAGAGTTCGCAACGCTTCAAGACACGCCACGGCGTCCAACGGCAGTCCGCAGCCACCATCCCCTCTCTCCTGCCCTCTCCGTCCGGAATCAATGTCATATATGCGGTCATGCCTGCACTGCTGCGCCTGCCGACGCGCCTGAAATTGCCTCCGACCACTCCGTCCTGCGTCAGCATGCCGGAAACCGTGCCGATAGCGCCGTCCCATTCCACCGCAACCCCTCGCAGAGCGTAGTCCGGAGACAGGGTCCACGCCTGTCTGATACCCGTCGCCCTGCGCCGGAATGCTTCCACCGTACCGAAGCCGCTCATAGAGAATCCGCTCCACAGTGCCAGCCCCTGCCCGAATCTCGCATGGTAATCCCCGAGCACTATGCGCAACGGATAGCGGCGTGCCCTGTATTCCGCGCCGAAGCCTACGGTCTCGGGAGCAAATGACGGAGATGCAGATAAACGTTTAATTGTCATTGCAAGGCTGAGGCGCGGTCCGGAATACCTATATTTGGCAGCATAGTCATAGACCGCAGGACCGCCCCCGTCCCCTTTGACAGTACTGCGCAGCAACACATCTGTTCCCTTGCCGGGAATGCCGGAGCGGCTGCCGCCGGAAGACGGGGCTATAGACAGGAAAGGCTTCAAGACAGCGACCATGCCGGCATTGAATCCGTCCACGGAGGCAAGTTCCGTCCAGCTCAATATGTCTCCGCAACGGGCGCGATAGTCCAGCACGCTTGCGGCACGCCAGTTGTCGAGGACCTCTTCCAAGCGTGTGCGTCCGTCAGCATTGACATTCACGGGGTGTCTCAGCAGCCCGTAGTATCTCTCCATTTCGCTCTCGGATAGTTCAGACAGGTCTCCGGCACCGCTCACAGCGAGCACCGCCCTCTCAAATCCGTCATCCCCCGGCCACACTCCGCATTGCACCGCATTGGCGCACATTGTCCAGCCCGATACAGACAGGGCTGCGACTATCCCTGCAATCCTCCTCATATACATATCATCCATGCGGATTATAATGCACAAATGCGCACCGCACTATGACAAATTAAAGATTTTGCTTCTATTTGCCCAAACGATTTGCTAACTTCGCAGCTTAAATGTTTAGACGCTCACAGGGCATGAAAAAGTTGAAACTGAACGGCAAGACATTCATACCATATATCCCCTACGAGGAATTGGGAAAGGACATAGACGCGGTGGCTGCAAGGCTCAACGCCGACTTCTCCGGCAGGACGGACATCCCTGTCATCCTGACCGTGCTCAACGGTGCGATAATGTTCACCGCCGAACTGATGCGGCGTCTCGAATTTGACTGCGAACTCATGTCCATCAAACTCACGTCCTACAGCGGCACGCATTCGACCGGCAAGGTCAAGGTGCCTATGGGGCTCACGGGCAGCGTCAAGGGCCGCAGCGTCATTGTGGTAGAGGACATTGTGGATACCGGAGGCACTATCGTGTTTCTCGATGATTATCTGCGGAGGGAGGGAGCAAGCGAGGTCAAGGTATGCACCATGCTGCTCAAATCCGATGTCTACGACAAGGACATAGCCATAGACTATGTGGCGAGGGAGATTCCCAACAGATTCATACTCGGGTTCGGACTTGACTATGACGAAATCGGACGCAACTACAAGGACATCTATGTCCTCGATGAAGATAACGACAATCAGCACACTGAAATGAAATATTTTATACTCTTCGGCCCTCCGGGAGCCGGTAAGGGCACCCAGGCAGGTGCCATCTCCACCAAATACGGGCTCAGGCACATCTCCACAGGCGAGCTACTGCGCAGCGAAATGGCTGCAGGCACGGAACTCGGCAATCAGGCAAGGGCGCTCATCAACGCAGGCGCATTCGTCCCCGACGAGGTAGTGAACGGCATGATCAAGTCCGCATTCGAAAACACCAAGGATGTAAACGGATTCCTGCTCGACGGCTATCCCCGTACCCTCGCACAGGCAGAGGCTCTCGACGCCATGCTGGCAGAGCGCGGAGAGGGGGTCACAGGAGTGGTCTCACTCATGATTCCAGACGAGACTGTGCACGAGCGCATCAAGCACCGCGCCACGGTCGAGGGCCGCGCTGACGACGCTGACGACGCTGTCATCTCCAACCGCATCCACACCTATCACGCCAATACAGAGCCGCTTATCGCCTACTACAAGGAGGCTGACAAGTATTTCGAGATCGACGGCTCCGGCACTATAGAAGAAGTCCATGACAACGCAATCGCCGTCATGGACAAACTTACAAGGTAATCCGCCTGCCACTGTGCAGGCGGGTCACCGCTAATCCCTTTCGAATATATCTCTCGTATAGACCTTGTCGCGCACATCGTCCAGATCGCTGTCATACCTGTTGGCTATGATTGCCTGGGCGCGTGATTTGAATGCGGCGAGGTCATTGACTACGAGTGAGCCGAAGAAACGTTCTCCATCGGCGAGAGTAGGCTCATAGATAATGACTTCCGCACCTTTGGCCTTGATGCGCTTCATAACGCCCTGGATGGCGGACTGGCGGAAGTTGTCCGAATTGCTCTTCATCGTCAGTCTGTAGACTCCGACCACGCATTCTTTCTCCCTGTTGGAGTCCCAGTGACTGTTGGCGTCATAATAGCCGGCTTTCTTGAGTACCTGGTCAGCAATGAAATCCTTGCGCGTGCGGTTGGACTCCACTATAGCAGTCATCATATTCTGCGGCACATCCGCATAGTTGGCAAGCAGCTGCTTGGTGTCCTTGGGCAGGCAGTATCCGCCGTAACCGAACGAGGGGTTGTTGTAATGGTCGCCGATTCGCGGGTCGAGTCCGACGCCACGGATGATGGAGGCGGTATCGAGATTCTTCATCTCGGCATAGGTATCCAATTCGTTGAAATAACTGACGCGCAGGGCGAGGTAGGTGTTGGCGAAGAGTTTGACCGCCTCGGCCTCCTTGGTACCCATAAACAGTGTGGGAATATCCTCCTTGAGCGCACCCTCCTGCAGCAGCGCCGCAAATATACGGGCGTGGTCATCGGAGTGGTTGCTGCCTATCTGGCGGATTGCGGTATTCTCGTCTCCGGTACCGTCCACCATCTTGGGATAGCCTACGATGATTCGGCTCGGGTACAGATTGTCATAGAGGGCCTTGCTTTCGCGGAGGAATTCCGGTGAAAAGAGGAGGTGGAGTTTGTGGTTCGGGCTGCGGCGTTCTTCAAAGAACCTCTTCCAGTATTTGACATAGAGGCTGCGGGTATATCCCACGGGGACGGTCGATTTGATGACCATGACCGCTTCCGGATTGACCTTGAGCACGAGGTCGATGACTTCTTCCACATGGGAGGTGTCAAAAAAGTTCTTGTGGGGGTCATAATTGGTGGGGGCGGCTATCACGACATAGTCCGCATCCCTGTA
>CAZKRZ010000077.1:0-6528 GCA_964555325.1 uncultured Muribaculaceae bacterium | reverse complement strand
ATGGGGAAGGTCATCGATACGATGAACGCCAGGATCGTTTTGTTCATCATTTATAAGTTTTTAACGCCGCTAATATAATGCAATTTTTTTACCGCGAAACATTGGCTATGTAAAAATATGACAAGGACTATTATCTTTTGGTCGAATATCGGGATTTTTTGCTAACTTTGAACGACATAAAATTATCTTTTAATGAAGGACGGTCTCAACCTCTCTGACCACAGGAAACTTAGGGAAATGGTCACCTCCGCAGGGGATGTCAAAGTGGCACAGCCTTATCTGCTGGCATTCCTGGAAGCTTCCGGGCATACTGACTTTATCAACTATCCGTGCAGGATATACAGTTATATGGGGGTATTGTGCCCGCAAGGACGAATAACGGTGGAAGTAAACCTCCAACAATACGAAATCGACAACACCAAGCTGCTCATCTACCTCCCCGGCTCCATGATACGCATCATAGGCACGGAGAAGGCAGCAGACGGCAGCCCTGCCAAAGTTATATTGGTAGCGTGTTCGAGAGAATACATCGAGAGTATCAGGCTCGAACTCAACAAATTATACGAAGAGGCCCTCAGCCTGATTGAAAATCCCTGCCTGTCCATAGACGAAGAGGACTACAAGGTATTGCAGGGCTATTACACCCTGTCATCCGCAATCGCTTCATCCTCGCTCTCCGGCATGGAAGACGCAATACGCGGAGTGGGCCTGTCCCTGTTTACATTCATCGGGGCTCTGCTCAAAAAGAATGTCTACGACGCGCGGCTGCGCGGAAACGGATACAACGCCAGGGCAAAGGCTATTTTCGACAAGTTCCTGAGCCTCGTGGTAGAGCACCACGCCTCCGAGCGCAGGGTGTCATTCTATGCGGAGCAGCTATGCTTCACGCCCAAATACCTGTCGCAACTCGTGCGGAGGGTGTCCGGCAAGTCTGCCCCGGAATGGATAGACGCGTTCGTGATACTGGACGCCAAGAATCTGCTCAAATTCTCCAACCTGTCCATCAAAGAGATAGCCTGGCATCTGAATTTCAGCAACATACCGATATTCTACAAGTTCTTCAAGACACGCACGGGCATGACTCCCAGAGAGTACCGGGACATGTAAGACTACGAACCCAGTACCATCAGCAGCATGCCGAGCAGCAGCACAATCAGGGCTGCAGCCTTGGAGCGTATCTGCTTCTCGCGGAACATCAGCGCACCGCAGACAAAAGTCACTATCACACTGCTGCGGCGCACCATAGATACCACAGACAGCATGGCGTCGGCATCGTGCAGGGCATAGAAATACAGGGCGTCCGCCGCGGTGATAAGAAGCGCCACCGCCAGTATGTTCCAGTCCCATACAAACCTGACAGGCTTGCGTTCCCCAGTGAGCGACTTCACCACTATGCAGACAGAGAGAAGCGCGGTGACATACATATTGGTCCACCCCTGCACGAAAAGCGGCTGGAGAAAACCGAGTATATGCTTGTCCCACAGCGCACTGCCTACTCCCGCAAACACAGAGAGGACCATATACAGCACCCCTCTGCTATGAAGGAAATCGACGCCTTCGCGCTTGCTGGAACGGCTCAGCATGAATATGGACACTATCGTGAGCACACTGCCTCCCCACTGGTACGCATTCAGGCGTTCACCATATATGAGTATGGAGAGCAGTAGCACGAATACCGGGCGGGTCGCCTTGAAAGTGCTGACCGTGGTGATAGGCACGGTCTTGAGAGCCAGGAGGCCCGTCACCCACGATGTCGTGACGAGGACAGCCTTGAGCAATATGCACAGATGCGCGGAGAAATCTCCGCTGGTCAGAGACGGAAGCAGGAAAACCGTGGAGATGCCTGTAGCCACCAGCAGCACCTCCAACACCCCGTTCCGTTTCAGCGACTGCTTTTTGGCTATGTCATAGAAGCCGAGAAACAGCGCGGACGCTATCGAAAGCCAGATCCACATACCGTCAGAGTGTCTGTCCTCCTATAAACTCCCTCATAATGGAGGTCGGCGGTATCGCCGCTATCTCCACAGGAGCCAAAGGACGGACTATTTTCAGAAAATCAAGCAGTTCGGACGCCTTGTCATAGGCAGGAGAAGACTCCTTGACACCGGCAAGCAGAGGCTCAGCATAGTATTTGAGCAGCGGCAGGTCATAGAGCGTGGAGGAGTTGAACACCACCTGCGCATTCTCCTCAAAGGGGAATATATACTTCTCCTCTCCCCTGCGGACGCTCGGCCAGCGCAGAATATTCTCCTCCGGAGAAATGCCGCGCGTGCGGTTGTCTCTCACTATTCGCCTCAACAGACGCTTGTCCGTCGTGGAACTGTGCACCTTTTCCCCTCCCGGCAATGACGAGAGAGCGGATATATAGATATGGAATATCCTCGCCTGGTCAATGGACGGGGTGAGCGCCGGATCGAGAGCATGTATACCCTCCATCATGAGAATGTCGCCGTCTTCAAGACGCATGGTATTGCCCTTGAACACTCTGCTGCCGGTCTTGAAATCGTAGGTAGGCAGGTCTATCTCCTTGCCGTCCAGCAAGTCGCACAACTGACGGTTGAGAAACTCTATGTCCATGGCGGCCAGCGCCTCGAAATCATAATTGCCGTCCTCGTCACGCGGAGTGTGCTCCCTGTCCACGAAATAATTATCCAGTTCGACCACCTTGGGATGCAGTCCCAACACACGGCACTGCTGGGCAATGCGCAGGGAAGAAGAGGTCTTGCCGCTGGAAGAAGGGCCGGACATCATCACGATGCGGCATTTGTCGCGATTCCAGTATATCTGGTTGGCAGCCTCGGCATATTTGCGCTCCTGGCGGGCCTCGCAGAGATTGATGAGTTCCACAGCCTTGCCCGATTCGAGGCAAGCGTTCAGGTCTTCAAGTGTAGAAATGCCTACAGCAGTGCACCAGTCTTTGTACTCCTCGCGCGCTGCCTGGACTTTGGTAATGTTTACATTCATAGTATTTCTTTCAGAAAAGGTCCGGTCACCGAACCTGGGTCCATGGAGACTTCCTCGGGAGTGCCCTGCGAGACTATCCGTCCTCCGCCGGCACCGCCTTCGGGTCCCATATCTATTATATAGTCAACGGATTTGAGCACATCGAGGTTATGTTCGATGACAACCACGGTATTGCCCTGATCCACAATGCGTCCGAGCACATCGAGCAGCACCTTTATATCTTCGAAATGCAGTCCCGTAGTCGGTTCGTCCAGGATATAGAGAGTGTTGCCCGTCGCAGGACGGAACAGTTCGGCAGCGAGTTTCATACGCTGGCTCTCGCCGCCGGAAAGTGTCACAGCAGACTGGCCGAGATGTATGTACCCCAAGCCAACATCCACCAGCGCGCCAAGTTTCTGCGCAATCTTGGGGACGGGCTTGAAAAACTCGTATGCCTCACTGATGGGCATATCGAGCACATCGCTGATACTCTTGCCCTTGTAACGGACAGCGAGGGTGTCTTCCTTGTAGCGCTTGCTTCGGCATTCGTCGCAGACGACATTCACGGAGGGCAGGAAATTCATTTCGATAACTTTGATGCCGGCTCCCTTGCAAGCCTCGCAACGGCCTCCGGAGACATTGAAAGAAAAGCGCCCGGCCTTGAATCCTCGCACCTTGGCGTCCGGAGTGTCCTCAAAGAGGTTGCGTATGTCCCCGAACACTCCCGTAAATGTAGCCGGATTGCTGCGCGGAGTCCGCCCTATCGGGCTCTGGTCTATCTCTATCAGTTTGTCGACATTCTCGATGCCGACTATTTCCTTATAGGGCAGCGGACGCATACGCGAACGGTAAAAACGGTTCTTGAGCACAGGCATCAGGGTCTCGTTGATGAGCGATGATTTGCCGCTGCCGCTCACTCCGCTCACTCCGACCAGCATTCCCAGGGGAATGTCAATGTCGACATTTTTGAGATTGTTGCCCGTCGCACCGCGTATACCTATATATTTGCCGTTGCCACGGCGACGTACAGACGGTATGGGAATGGATTTCAGCCCCCTCAGATAATCGAGGGTCAGCGACGGCAGCAATGGTCTGCCGCTGCCCGATCCGCTATAGCATATATGACCTCCCCGCGCTCCTGCACCTGGACCCACATCCACAATCCAGTCCGCCGACTGCATGGTCTCCGCATCGTGCTCCACGACTATGACCGTATTGCCCTCGTCACGGAGTTGCTTGAGGGACGAGATGAGTTTGCGGTTGTCCCTCTGATGCAGTCCTATGCTCGGCTCGTCGAGTATATATATCACATTGACCAGTTTGGAGCCTATCTGTGTCGCGAGACGGATGCGCTGCCCCTCGCCTCCGGAGAGAGACGCCGTAGCCCTGTCCAGAGAGAGATAGTCCAGACCCACATCCAGCATGAAACGCACCCTGTCCCTCAATTCCTTGAGTATATCGTGGGCGATGGCGTTCTCGCGTTTGCCAAGCAGAGCCGGCAGTGTATCGAGCCATTCATACAGCTCCGACATTTCCATGGCGGAGACTTCCGATATGGTCTTGCCGTCGATTTTGAAGCACTGCGTCTCGGCATTCAGTCTCGTCCCGTGACAGACGGGGCACACGACCTTGTCATCGATGTCATTCACCACTCCGCCCCATGTCGTCATTTCCGAGGACACCCCGTCCCCTATACGGAAAAGGTCATCCGACCCGAACACCAGCTGCGACAGCGCCTCATCGGGAATGGCGGCTATCGGATCATACAGCGAGAATCCGTATTTGCGGGCTATCGAACGCACCACTTCGTATTTGCGCGTCTCCCTCACCTTGCCGAGCGGAACTATACCGCCCTCTGCGATAGTCTTTTCCCTGTCGGGAATGATAGTGTCCATATTGACATCCACTATCATGCCAAGGCCCTTGCAATGAGGACAATACCCCTCCGGGGAATTGAAAGAGAATGTATGTGGGGCAGGCTCCTGCAGCGACACGCCGCTCTCCGGATCCACCAGATGTTTGGAAAAATGCTCCAGTTCCCCGCTCTCCATGTCGAGCACCGCAACAGAGCCCTTGCCTATCCCGAGAGCCGCAGACACGGAAGAGAATATCCTCTGCTCATCCCCGTCATCGGGTTTGAGCCTGTCTACGACGAGTTCGATGAAATGGGCCTTGTATCTGTCCAGGGACTCGACAGTGCCGAGTTCGCGCAATTCTCCGTCAATGCGTATCTGGGCATAGCCCTTTTTGCGCATCTGCTCAAACAGTTCCTTATAATGTCCTTTCCTGCCGCGGACGAGCGGAGACAGCAGCAGGCACTTCCTGCCGCGATAGCGTTCCATTATCAGGGCGACTATACGGGCGTCGGTGTAACGCACCATTTCCCGGCCTGTCACAGGGCTGTATGCCTTGGACGCCCTCGCATACAGCAGACGCAGGAAATCATATATTTCCGTGACTGTACCCACCGTGGAACGCGGATTGTTGCCGGTGGTCTTCTGTTCTATGGCGATAATCGGGCTGAGGCCCTCTATGCTCTCCACCTGAGGCTTTTCGAGCACGCCCATAAAATGTTTGGCATAGGGAGACAGCGTATTCATGTAACGCCGCTGCCCCTCGGCATATATGGTATCGAACGCCAGCGAGGACTTGCCGCTGCCGCTGAGACCGGTGACCACCACAAACTTGCCGCGCGGAATGTCTACATCCACATTCTGCAGGTTGTGGGACTTGGCACCCTTGATCGATATGTAGTCCTGTTCCTTATTCATTGAACTCTATTCCGTCCACCGCCCCGGTCTCCTCGTCCTTTTCATTGAAAGGCTGGAGGAAAGGGTTATGTGTGCGCTCGTACGCAATCGTGGTCTCCGGTCCATGTCCCGGGTATACCTCCACATTCCCGTCAAGCCCCATCAGTTTGTCCATCACAGACACTATCAGACGGTCGTAATCCCCGTAAGGGAGGTCTGACCTGCCTATAGTGCCGGCAAAGAGGGTATCCCCGCTGAACAGCAGCCTGTCGTCCGCGTCGTACCAGCACACTCCGCCCTCACTGTGTCCGGGCGTGGCGATGACTTCAAAGGTCATGCCGCCTGCAACAATACGCTCCCCGTCGCGCACGTCGACCGTATCCCATTCTATATCTGGCTCGGGCATACCTGCCCTGCGGGCGAATTCCGGCGCCCATTCCTTGACCGCGTGCTCGTTTTCGCCCATATACACAGGCACTCCGTATCGGCGTACGCATTCTCCCACGCCATAGATATGGTCAAAATGGGCATGCGTCAGCAATACCGCCTCCGGCACGAGACCGCAATGGGAGATTTCCGAGAACAAGGCATCCTTTTCGGAGGCATTCGAGAATCCCGGATCGACTATTATGCATTTTCCGTCGCCCGAATCCAGCAGATAGCATTTTTCGGCGTACGGATTGAATGTGAATGATTTCATCTGTGGCATGACACTGATTCCCGGCGTCGGACCGCCTGACAAAAGGCGGATACCCCGCGAGGGAGGGAAGCAAAATTACAAAATGATTATTAATTTTGCAGTATAGAACATCTCACAACATGCATATAGGCATCG
>CAZKRZ010000076.1:0-6570 GCA_964555325.1 uncultured Muribaculaceae bacterium | reverse complement strand
AAATCTCATTATTGACTATTTTTTTGTTTGCAGAAGGCAAAACAAATAATGCGTAAGAGAGCGTTAAAATAACGCTATATGGAAACAAAGAGAGTGTGATTGATAGAGGAGGCAAATTTATCAAGCGGCATTCGTTTCCATAACAACAAAATAGCATGGTGACTAAACGGAAAGTGGTTGTTGGCATGCCAACAACCACTTTAGTCATAATCATTAACCCCCAATGGCAATTATACCTTTATTCGTGCAAAGAGTATGTTTGCGTTTTGGGAATGTTTATTTGATGAGGCCGGCGGATTTCATCCAGCGGATCTCGTCATGCACGGTCTCGCGGTAAGGGCGGGTGTGATAGCCGAGTTCCCTTACGGCCTTGTCGGAGTCGAATACATTGTTGCGCATCAGATTCCAGACGGCATAGGTGCTCATCATCGGTTTGGAGCCTTTTTTCGCAGCGCGTTTCTCTATTATGCCGGCGAGCATGTATGCGATGCGCCCGGGGAGGAAGAATCCGACCTTTTTGCATCCGCTCTCTTCGGCGATGAGCGCGGAGAATTCCTTGAATGGAATGGCTTCATTTGCGAGTATGTATGTCTCGCCCTGCACTCCTTTGTCGGCTGCGGCTATGGTGCCTGCCGCCAAGTCCCTCACATCGCAGAGGTTGAAACTGCCGTCGATGGCGGCCGACATCTCCCCGTTGATAATCTGCGCCAGTACCTTGGTGGTATGGCCTATTGCGTAGTCTTCGGGCCCGAGTATGCCGCTCGGGTGCACTATGCAGGCATTAAGCCCTTGCGCGGCGGCGTCCAGCACGGCCTGGGTAGCCATGGCTTTGGTTTGGGAATAGCAGTCGGGAAGCCCGTCCGGTGAAAAATGGCTTATCTCTCTGATTGCTTGTCCTTTCGGCAGTTCGGGTATGCATCCTGTGCTGCTGACATAGACGAGTTTCTCAAAGTTGGAGCGGGAGCGGCATTGTTCCAGTACATTCAGAGTGCCTCCGTAATTGACATCCACTACTTTTTGATTGAATGCCGGGTCTACGGTCACTATGCTGGCGCAGTGGATTACGATAATGTTCTGATTGTCGGGAACGTTGAAGAATTCATTCATCGAATCCCTGTCGCAGAGGTCTCCTTCGTGAATCTGTGCTGTGTCGGGCAGATACTTTGCCGCCTTGTCGTTGGGGAGGGCGAGCGCCTTGACCTGTTCGCCCCTGTCTGTGAGTTGTCTGCATATAGTGCCGCCGAGAAATCCGGTGGCGCCTGTCACGAGATATATCCTGTCCTTCATATATTATATAGTATGTTTTCGGAGGGCAAAGATATATGTTGCGGGAGAGCGAAAACGGAATGATTTTCGGTTAAATTGTGCTATTGTTCGGATCTACATCTATGATGATATGTCCGCGGTAGCGTCGGGATTCTTCAAATTCGCGGACCTTACGGGCAATCTCCCTCTTGCTGTGGGCGAGTTGTCTGTCTTTGGGCAGGAAGAACTGGAGTCCGCCGAGGCAGCGTGACAGTTCGGTGCTCATCTTGGCGAGCCGGGCCTCGTTTTTGTCATTGATGCGGATTTCTATGAGCCTGGTCTGCGGCGGATAGCCGAAACTGATACGCTCTGCCAGCAACTGCTGGTTGATGTCGGATACGCCAGCGGATAGAGCCGCGAATACCGGGTGTGAGGCGTTGCGACATTGGATGACAAGCCTGCCGGTACAAGCCTTGGCAATGCTCCTAAATGTGCGGAAAGCCTTCTCGTCAGCGCGGAAATCGCCATTGTCCAGCAATGTCTCGGCATTCATGATGACGACTACGCCGTATTTGCCGAAACGTATGGAATTGATTTTGGACAATGAATTGAAATCGAAGCGGTTGTCCCTTATCTGCTGGCGGAAACGGTATTCCGTTTCGGTGAAATTGTTCCAGGGAGAAAGGACCAGTACCCGCTCTTTGGCGTCCTTGGCGCTGGTCACGGCATCTATCATTTTGCGCGAAAGTGCTCCGAGCATTCCGTTTTTGCGCACTTCGGCGTCGGTATCTATAATCTCCGGTATGACGCAGTTGTCTGTGGATGGGAGACTTACGGAGAGATATTTGCCGCAGGCGGCATTGTGGACGGATTCCAGGGAAGGGGCGTCGCTGCCGAGCAGGACATCTGCCCCGTGCATTGCGGCGAGCGCTATGGCTGCGTCTCGGGTCTGATAGCGCGGTGCACCCGAATTCTGTTTGTATGAGGGGGATTCCTCATCGTCCACGATTACGAGCCCGAGTTTGGAGAACGGCAGGAAAATGTTGCTGCGGTGCCCATCTACCAGTGTGGGTTGGGGGCTGCGGACGGCCTTTGCGAGTTCTCTCTGGGCTACATAACCGGGCTTGGCGGCATCGGCCCTGAGCAGGAGTACATCCTTGCCGGTGTCCATGTAGCGCCTGCAGAGTTCCGTATATATGCTCTCGCGCTCCGGACCATGCAGCAGCACGCTGCGGTGCTCTGCAAATCCGTCCAGTATCTGTATCAGGGCGTTTTTCTGCTCTGCGGTAAGGGATTTGCGCCTGCCGCTGTCGCATTCGTCTGCACTTTTGCGGCTCTTGCGTTCTTCGGCTGCGGTGCGGCTGGCGGGGTAGACGGCCTTGTATACTTCACCGACGGTGCACAGATAATAGTCGGCTATAAATCTCCAGAAGCGGATTTCTTCCGGTGAAATGGCTTCGAGGCGTTCCTCTATTCCGCTGATAGGCTGTATCTTGCCCGGAGCTATGTCGGGCGTGCCTCCTATGGATGATACTACAGCGACATACTCATGGCCTGCCAGGCGCACTCTGACGCGCGCGCCCGGCACCAGCTCCTCTGTGGTACTGTACCACGGCTCCCATTCCAGCCTGAGAGGCATTATGACCTGGATATATGTCACGGCTGCTGTATCAGATATTGTTGCCTATGCCGAGAAGCAGGGCAAACAGGAATGTGGAGATGACGAGTATGGGGACGAGGGGATCGAGTTCCGCGTCTTTCTTTTTCCACCCGTCGGACAGTATTTTGACGAAGAGGGGGAGTGTGGCGCAGTAGATGAGCTGCCAGTATTTGCCGGTGATGAGTGTGAATGCGATAATGAGTATCCATCCGCCGCAGAGCAGGATGCTCTGGTAGATGCGGGAACGCTCTTCTCCGAGCCTGATTGCCGTCGTGACACGAGTCCTGGCGTCGGACTTCATGTCGCGGATGTTGTTGATGTTGAGGACTCCTACGCTGAATGCGCCTATCGCTGACGCCGGCAGTAGCAGGAGGGGATTGAATTCGTGGGTCAGGACGAATGCCGCACCGCAGACGCTGACAAGGCCGAAGAAAATGAATACGGAAATGTCACCGCCGCCCTTGTAGCCGTAGGGGTCTTTGCCGAGTGTGTAATGTATCGCTGCCCAGATGGCTGCAGTGCCGAGCAGAAGCAGCGCGCAGGGGGCGACGGCGAGGAATGTGCCGAATGAGAAATAAATCATTAGCGCGCCGAAGATGCAGCACAGCATCGCCATGGTGCGTATTAGCTTGTGCATGTCCGCGATGGTGAGTTCGCCGTTCTGGAGGGAGTATATCTTGCCCTGCCTGTCATCGGTGTCAGTGCCGTGCAATGTGTCGCCGAGTTCGTTGGAGAGGTTGGACAGGAGCTGCAGGCATGCGGTCGTCAGCAGCAGGAAGGTGATGGTAAGGGCGAGTTTAGGACCGTAGGTGGCGGCGTCGTTGATGCTCAGCAGCGATCCGGCGATGACGCCGGACAGGGACAGGGGGAGCGTTCTGAGACGCAGCGAATTCAGACAGGCTTTTGCGTTCATTTAATGTGTTCTGATTTTCAAAATATTCAATATTCATCTGCAAATTTACGAATAAGAAGTCATAAGTATGATTTGGAATCTCCGTTTTAGATGCGTATATTGTTTCAGTTTTTAGTGTATAAATTACAATCATCGCAGAAATCAATTGGGACAGCCTCGGCTTTGCGGCATGCAAGACCAAGACTGTGGTCCTGTCCCACTACAAGGACGGACAATGGTCTCCGATAGAGACCACGGAGAATTTTTCATTCACGTTCGATGTTTTCGCACAGGTTTTTCATTATGCGGTGTCCTGTTTCGAAGGTCTCAAGGCCTTTACCCAGCGCGACGGCCGCAAGGTGATATTCCGTCCGGACCAGAATGCCGCGAGGCTCAGACGCACAGCCGATTATCTCGGTCTGCCCATGCCCAGCGAGGAGATGTTTATAGAGATGTGCCGCCGTTGTGTGGAGGGCAATCTCGAGTACCTGCCGCCCTACGGACACAGGTCTTCGCTGTACCTGCGCCCCGTGCTTATCGGCATGCATCCGCAGATGCAACTGCTCCCTTATCCGGAGGCTGTGTTTGCAGTGATGTGCTCTCCCGTGGGCTCGTATTACGGAGAACATCTCAAGTCATTTACGGCAGTCATTCCCGGCAACTATGACAGGGCTGCGCCAAAAGGCTCTGGCAGTTACAAGATAGGCGCCAATTATGCGGCGACATTCAAGCCCTGCAAGACCGCCCATGAGCAGGGATATATGGAGTTGCTGTTCCTCAATTCTGCCACAAGGGAATATGTCGACGAATTCGGTTCGTCCAATTTCTTTGGCATCAAGGACGGCAAATATGTCACTCCGCTGTCTGATAGCGTGTTGCCGTCGATTACCAACAAGTCTCTCCAGCAGGTGGCCTTGGATATGGGCATGGAGGTGGAGAAACGCAAGATTCCCGTAGGGGAGTTGGCGGAATTCGAGGAGGTCGGAGCATGCGGTACGGCTGTGATCATCACCCCGTTCTCAAAGATAGATGTCAAGCCGGTGCTGGAGCAGCCGGAGGTAGAGAGGTCGTTCCGCTATTTCCCGGACGGGGAAGTCGGGCCTGTCTGCCATAAACTGTACAAGACGCTTACCGGCATCCAGTTCGGTGAGATAGAGGACACTCATTCCTGGTGCTGGCCCCTATAGACATTATGCCGAAAAAGAAATATATACAGGACCTGTTCGACGGCATTGCCCCGTCGTATGACGCATTCAACCATATTACGTCCTTTGGAATCGACAAGACCTGGAGGCGTCGCAGTCTCAAGCATATCATAGACCGCGAGCGTCCGCAGAGGATATTGGACATTGCCTGCGGGACGGGGGACTACAGCATAGCCGTGGCCAAAAAGATGCTGCCCGGCGGCAGTCTGACCGGAATGGACATTTCTGCCGGAATGATGGAGGTGATGGGGCGCAAACTTGCGGCGCAGACGCTCCCTGTGCCGGTGGATATGAAAGTCGGGGACAGCGAGACTACCGGCTTTGAAGACGGGAGTTTCGATGTCGTTACTATAGCATTCGGTATTAGGAACTTCGAACATCGTGAGGCTGCCCTGCGTGAGATCCGCAGGATACTCCGCCCCGGTGGCAGGCTGGTGATTCTGGAACTCTCAACTCCGGAAAACAAGGTGCTGAATGCGTTGTATAATCTGTATTTCAGCCATATCATGCCTGTAATCGGCGGATGGATGTCTGGGGATAAAGGGCCGTACAATTATCTTACGGCTTCTGTAAAGGCATTTCCCCGGCCGGCGGAATGGATACGGACCATGCACGAATGTGGCTTTGCGGAAGCCCTGCACAAGCCTTACACCTTCGGACTCTGCCGACTGTATGTCGGCACCGTCGAATAGGGTGGAGTCCTGTATCGGGCTGTTTTGGTGCGGAATGCGCCGGCTGTCCTGCGCATAAATTCTGAATAATATCGACAGACACTGTCTCCTGCGGCATTCTGTGCCATGATTTGGAATAGTGTCTGTTTTATTATATGTTTGCAGGATATAACCTTATAAACTTTTAAACATGAAAAAAGTACTTTCATCTCTTGCGGTGTGCGCAATGGTGTTCATTGTCTCTGCCATGCTTGATTCCTGCAAAAAAGACGACAGTAAATCCTCTCTTGACGGTACTACATGGGTGTCGCAAATGGCTGATGAGGAAACATTGACAGACTATGTCCTTGCATTCCAGAAGAAGACATTCTCCATTGAAATGAGCATGGCATCACAGCCGAATATGTCTATTATTATCAAAGGGACATATACTTATGATGACCCTAATGTCGAACTGACAATGCAGACGGAGGAAAAGGCTGAGAAGCTCTCCGGACTACGGGAGAACAATAAAATTACCTTTATAGACGGGAGAGACACTACTGTCTTTACGAAAAGGTAAAGTATAGTTAAAACTGAATGATTTTAATACTTTGACCCTGACAGCCGTGAGGTTTTCAGGGTTCTTTGTTTTTGTATGGGCTGAAATGTCAGAGTCATAGGCCTGTTTTTCGCTGTATTTTGTAATTTTGCATTGGCAGGTTTTTCTTATCAATATACGGGGCAGTAATGGAGCTGATAGACAATAGGGACAAAACTTTCAAAGGGGATTTTGAGAAAGAGTTGCGCAGTGGCAGTAAACTTGCTATCGCGGTTTCGTGTTTTTCTATATATGCCTTTGTTGCTCTTGAAAAAGTAGACACGGAGTGGGAGAAAAAGAATGAATGATTAACTTTG